>JAQCFD010000073.1 GCA_027618305.1 Pseudomonadota bacterium | reverse complement strand
CCCTTTGCCTGGATATGGCCCACGAGGCGGCGGAGAACATAACGCCGCCCGCCGAGCCCGGCCCGGGTTGGCTGGCCGGATTGCCCATCCTGGTCAAGGATTTGAGCGATGTCGCGGGGGTCCGTACCACTTATGGCTCGCCCATTTTTGCCGACCATGTGCCCGTCCGGGATGATCTCATGGTCGCCCGGCTCAAGCGCAATGGCGCAATCGTCATGGGCAAAACCAACACCCCCGAATTCGGCGCCGGTGCCAACACGTTCAACGAAGTGTTTGGCAAGACCCGCAATCCGTGGAACACGGATATGACCTGCGGGGGCTCCTCGGGTGGTGCTGCGGTGGCGCTCGCGACGGGCATGACCTGGCTCGCGACCGGATCGGATCTGGGCGGTTCCTTGCGGACGCCTGCGAGCTTTTGCTCGGTTGTCGGCATGCGGCCTACTCCGGGGCGCGTCGCGTCCGGTCCCGGCAGCGATCCATTTCAGACATTGTCCGTGAATGGTCCCATGGGGCGCAATGTTGCCGATATGGCGTTGATGCTCGACGCGGAAGCCGGGCTCGATCCCTACTATCCACTGTCATTGCCAACGCCGGAAACCTCGTTCGAATCCGCGGCGCTGGCGCCGGTCCTGCCCAAGCGGATCGGGTTTTCGCCCGATCTGGGTATTGGTCCGGTCGACCGGGAAGTGGCCGAGATCTGCCGCGCCGCGGCCGAGAAGCTCGCGGGGGCCGGCGCGACGGTGGAGGAATCCTGTCCGGATTTCAGCGGTGCCCTGGACACATTTCAGGTGTTGCGCGCGGCATTGTTTGTGACCGGTCGGGCGGCTTTGCTCGAGAATCATCGCGACAGGCTCAAGCCGGAGATGATCTGGAACATCGAGAAGGGCATGAAGCTCACCGCCGGCGAGATCGGCCGCGCGCAGAATGAGCGGGCCCGTTTGAGCGCGCGGACGGCACGATGGTTCGAAAGCCATGATGTGCTGGCCTGCCCGGTTTCCATCGTGCCGCCGTTCGATGTGGACATCCGCTATGTCGAGAGCGTCGGTGACCATGCCTTCGACAACTATGTCGATTGGCTCTACATCGTCGCGGCCATCACACTGACGGGTTGCCCGGCCATCTCGGTACCTTGCGGGTTCACGTCGAGCGGGTTGCCCGTCGGGCTCCAGCTTGTGGCCCCCCCGCGCAGCGAGGCCGCGTTGCTTTCGATGGCCGCTTCGGCCGAGGAAATCTTCGGGCTGAGTGGCCTGGTACCCATCGATCCGCGGTCCGGAGCTGCCTGAGATGGCTGATCGTGTTGCGCGGCATACAACATTATATTGCAGCGAAGCATCGCCTTGAGTCGGGGCGCAGCCCCGCAGGATCCTATATTAACAAGTAAAAACAACAGATTGAGTTTCTCTGGGTGAAGCCTTGCGTTTCGCGATACTGCGGTGCACCATGTTTTGCAGTGCACAATTAATCCAGAGGTTTTCCATATGTCGGTTGATGTTATAGCGCCGGTCGCAAAGCCGCAGGTGCCGGTTGCCGCCGATCCGATCGAGGAGTTGAGCGGGTACTTTTTCGAGGACCTGGAACCGGGCATGACGGCCGCGCACGATCGGCCCCGCCGACCTGGTCATGTTTGCCGGCATTTCGGGTGACACCAATCCGATGCATCTGAACGAGGAATATGCGGAGCGGACGATGTTCGAGGGCACGATCGCCCACGGCATGCTGTGTTCGAGCTTCATTTCGACGGTCGTCGGGACCCGTCTGCCAGGGCCGGGCTGCGTCTATATCAGCCAGACCCTCAAGTTCAAGGCGCCGGTCCGCCCGGGCGACACCGTGACGGCGCGGGCAACCGTGATCGATCTGAATCCGGAGAAAGCCCGCGTCACGCTTGAAACCGTCTGCACGGTCGGGGGCAAAATTGTGATCTCGGGCGAGGCAGAAGTACTGGTGCCACGCCGAAAAAAGAACGGCGCCTGAGCCCCATTGGCCACGATGTGGCGCCTTTGCGCGTATCCCGGGCGTACGGTCAGGCTTGATCGACGCCCGGTCGGCGCGTAAATCCCGCGCATGCGGATTTTCAGACATGTGGAAGATCTTCCGGTCTCCGCCAAGGGCGCGGTTGTCGCCATCGGCAATTTCGACGGGTTGCACCGCGGCCACCAACAGGTGATCGCAACCGCGCGTGATACGGCGCGCGCGCAGTCGCGGCAGTTTGGTGTCCTGACATTCGAACCGCACCCGCGCTCCTTTTTCGGTCGGGCCGATGAGCCGTTTCGGCTGACACCGTTTCGAATCAAGGTTCGGGAGCTCCAGGCGCTCGGGGTCGAATTGTTGTTCCCATTGCGGTTCAACAAGGCGTTGTCCCAGCGCACGGCAGAAAGTTTTCTCGCGGAGATCCTGCATCAGGGCATCGCGCCGGCCCATGTGGTCGTCGGCTACAACTTCAAATACGGCTCTGGCCGGGACGGTGATTTCGATTTGCTTGCGGCACGCGGCAAGGAACTCGGTTTTGACGTCACGTGCGTCGCGCCCGCCCGCGATGAAGTGGATGAAGTTTATTCGTCCACGTTGATCCGAAAATATCTGACCAACGGGCAGCCGCAGCGGGCGGCAGCGTTGCTGGGGCATCTTTGGGAGATCGAGGGCCGGGTTGGGACAGGCCGTCAGCTTGGCCGTACCATCGGGTTTCCGACCGCCAATGTTGATCTGGGCGAAGCGATCCGTCCGGCGCGCGGCGTCTATTCGATCCGCGGCGGCGTGCGGGTCGGCGAGACCATCCGCTGGTATGACGGGGTTGCGAATGTGGGCGTGCGGCCGACGGTCGATGGTGAGACACTGATCCTCGAAGCACATCTGTTCGACTTCGACGAAAATATCTACGGGCGTTATCTGCGCGTGGCCTTTGTGGACTTTCTGCGGGCGGAGAAAAAGTTCGATGGAATTGAGGCATTGAAGACGCAGATCGCCGAAGATTCACGCCAGGCACGCGAGCTGTTGCTGGCGCGTGCGCTCGGCGCGGGTGATTTTATCGGCGAGGATATGTAAAACACCGGATGTCCGGCTGTTGCCGTCAAGTCTACGCGGCTCTATAAGCCGCCCGGTCGCCTGGGAACAAAACATGGCCATTGATTACAAGGATACTGTCTTCCTGCCGAAGACCGAATTTCCGATGCGCGCCGGGTTGCCGAAGAAGGAGCCCGAGTTGCTCGCGCGTTGGGCGGAGCTCGACCTGTTCGCGCGACAGCGCAAAGAATCTGCCGGGCGTCCGCCGTTTGTCCTGCATGACGGCCCGCCCTATGCAAACGGCCATCTGCATATCGGCCATGCGCTCAACAAGATTCTGAAGGACGTCATCGGCCGATCCCAGCAAATGATGGGCAAGGACTCCAACTACGTGCCCGGCTGGGATTGCCACGGCCTGCCCATCGAATGGAAGATCGAAGAGAAGTATCGCGCGGACGGCCAGAACAAGGACGACGTGCCGATCCTCGAATTCCGCAATGAGTGTCGTGAGTTTGCCCAGAACTGGGTTGGCATTCAGTCGGAGGAGTTTCAGCGGCTCGGCGTGATCGGCAACTGGGATCAGCCCTATACGACCATGGCGTTCAAGGCCGAGGCCCAGATCGCTCGTGAAATCTCGAAATTCGCGATGAACGGCGGCCTGTATCGCGGCGCCCGCCCGGTGCTCTGGTCGGTGGTCGAGAAGACCGCGCTCGCGGATGCCGAGGTCGAGTATGAGGATCATGTCTCGCCGTCGATCTATGTACGGTTCCCGGTAACGTCACCGGCGGACCCTGCACTCGAGGGTGCGGCGATCGTGATCTGGACGACGACCCCCTGGACGATCCCGGGTAACCGGGCGATCGCGGTGGGCGCCGATCTGGTGTATGTGCGCGTCCGGGTGACCGAAGTCAGCGAGAAGAGCCGCGTTCGCATCGGCGACGAACTGGTTATGGCCGATGCCCTGCGCGAAACCGCGTCGAAGGAAATGGGCATCGAGGCTTCCGAGGAAACCGCCCGGATCAAGGGCAGTGCGGTCGTGGGGACAGTGTGCGCGCATCCGTTGCACACGAAGGGCTTCGACCATGACGTGCCGGTCTACGAGGCCGATTTTGTCACGACCGAACAGGGCACCGGCTTCGTCCACATCGCGCCGAGCCATGGTGAGGACGACTTCCATCTGGGCCGTGCACATGGTCTGGCCGTGCCCGATATGGTCGATGCGGCCGGTTGCTATTTCGCCCATGTCCCGTTGTTTGCCGGCATGGCCGTCCTGACGGCCGATGGCGAAGAAGGCGAGGCCAACGGGGCGGTGATGAGCGTGCTCGAAGGCGAGAATGCTCTGCTCGGCCGTCGCCGTCTGGAGCATTCCTATCCCCACTCCTGGCGCTCGAAGGCGCCGCTGATTTTCCGCAACACGTCCCAATGGTTCATCTCGATGGAGACAAACCAACTGCGCGACAAGGCGCTGACCGCGATCGCCGAGACCCGGTTCATCCCGCCGGCGGGGCAAACGCGGCTGCGCTCCATGATCGAGAGCCGGCCCGACTGGTGCATCTCGCGCCAGCGCGCATGGGGCGTGCCGATCCCCGTCTTCGTGCACAAGCAGACCGGCGAGTTGTTGCGTGACCAAGCGGTATTCGACCGTGTCGCCGAAGCCTTCGAGACCGAGGGTGGTGACGCGTGGTTTGCGAGCGACTCGTCGCGTTTCCTTGGCAACCAATATGATCCGGAGGATTACGAACAGGTCCGCGATATCGTCGATGTCTGGTTCGATTCGGGTTCGACCCATGCGTTCGTACTCGAGGATCGCGATGATCTCCAATGGCCGGCATCCCTCTATCTCGAAGGATCCGATCAGCATCGCGGCTGGTTCCATTCGTCGTTACTGGAATCCTGCGGCACCCGGGGCCGGGCCCCTTATGACGCTGTGCTGACCCATGGCTTCGTCATGGCCGAGGATGGCCGCAAGATGTCGAAATCGCGTGGCACCGATGTCTCGCCACAGGAAACGGTTGAGAGCCTCGGCGCGGACATCCTGCGCATCTGGGTGGTCAGTTCCGACTATTCAGAGGATTTGCGCCTGGGTCCGGAAATTCTCAAGCATCAGTCCGATCTGTACCGGCGCATCCGCAACACGTTGCGATTCCTGCTTGGGAATCTGGACGGGTTTGACGCGGACGAGCGCGTGCCTGTCGCCGAGATGCCCGAGCTGGAGCGCTGGGTCCTCCACCGCATCCATGAGATGGACGCGCTGGTGCGGCAGACGACAGACGAGTTCGAATTTCATACCCAGTGGACGGCGCTGCATAATTTCTGCGCGGTTGAGCTTTCGGCCTTCTATTTCGACATTCGCAAGGACGCGCTTTATTGCGATGCGACTGACAGCCTGCGTCGCCGGGCGGCCCGCACGGTGCTGGACGCCTTGTTCTCTCATTTGACCGCCTGGCTGGCGCCAATCCTGTGCTTCACGGCGGAAGAGGCCTGGTTGTCGCGGCGCGCCGATGGCGATGCCGAATCCGTTCATCTGCGAACATTCCCCGACGTGCCGGACGACTGGCGTGACGACGCGCTCGCCGCGAAGTGGGAGAAAATCCGAAGCCTGCGACGCGTTGTGACCGGGGCGCTCGAGATCGAGCGGGCCGAAAAGCGCATTGGCTCCAGCTTGCAGGCCGCACCGACCGTCTATGCCGATGCCGAGACGGTTGCCGCCATGGCGGGTCTCGATCTCGCGGAAATTGCCATCACCTCGGGCGGGACCCTGGTCGAAGGCGCGGTGCCGGCGACGGCGTTCCGGTTGCCGGAGGTGGCCGCGATCGGCGTCGAGCCCGGCCTTGCGGACGGCGAGAAATGCGCGCGTTGCTGGCAGGTCCTGCCCGACGTGGGCACGCATAACCATCCGGACGTTTGCGGCCGTTGCGCGGCAGCGGTCGATGGTCGACAGGGGGCCGCCGCGTAGGCGGGGGGATTGTGATGCCGCGCTGGGCCTTGCTCTTTGTCGTCGTGCTGATCGCTGTCGATCAAGTCTCCAAACGCGTGATGTTGAACTTGGTCTTCGACCCGCCCTCGATCATTTCGGTCACGTCCTTCTTCAATCTGGTTCCGGTCTGGAACCAGGGAATCAGTTTCGGTCTGTTCGGCGGTGCGCAGACCTCGCGGTGGATTCTGGTGGCGCTCGCGCTCGCGATCGTCGTTTTTCTGGTTATCTGGCTGGCCCGTTCGGGGCAGGGGATTGTCAGATTCGCACTGGTTCTGGTCATTGGTGGTGCGCTGAGCAATGTGATCGACCGGGTGGTGTATGGCGCGGTCGTGGATTTTATCGACATACACGCATTTGGATGGCACTGGCCGGCATTCAACGTGGCCGATATGACCATTGTCCTCGGGACCACGATGTTGTTGTACGATGGCTTGTTCGGTTCTCCGCGTTCGCTAAAATAGTGTTAGATTTGGATTCGTTATTCGCACGCACTCCGATCCAGGCAATGGTTTGATGCATATGACCGGCATGACTGACACGCCCGCGCGCACCGGCGGCCATACCCGCAAGGCGCAGGGACTTGTTCTGCTTGTGATTGCCGCGCTCACGCTTGCCGCATGTGGTGATTCAACCAAGCGGGTGCTCGGGCTGCAGCGAACGGCGCCGGATGAATTCGCGGTTGTCCCGCGCGCGCCACTCTCGCAGCCGCCCGATTTCAAATTGCGTCCGCCGCGACCGGGCGCCGAGGACCTGACCACGGTGTCGACCCGGGAGCAGGCCAAGCAGGCCGTGTTCCGTGGCGATGACAAGGAACGCGCGGCGCGCGGGAATACCGGGCCGGCAGCGCAACCGGCACCGCGCGAAGGTGTTGCGCGCTCGACGACGGGTGAATCGGCGTTCCTGTCGCGCGCCGGTGCGCTGGAAACCGATCCGTTGATCCGCTCGCAAATTGACCGTGAGAGTTCGGTTCTGGCCGATGAAAACCAAAATTTCATTCGCAAACTGCTGGGTCTGAAGCAGGACCCGATCGACGAAGAGGTCGATGCCCCGTCCGAAGCGCGTCGGCTGCGCGAGAACCAGGCGCTGGGGGCCCCGCCGTCTGAAGGCGAAACGCCGACCATATCGCGCACACGGAACGGCTTGTTCGACATACTCTAGGCTTGGGGTCGCCCCAATTACGCCAAATCTCGCGGTTAAGTGACTGCATCGTCGGTATTCGGCGTTGCAGGTGAGAAAATGTGCGCCATATCTGGTGTCGACCCAATGGCGCTACCCGTGAGGACGGAACCGATGATGTGGAAGCTGAGTTCGCGAGCCCTTCGTGCCCTGCTGTTGCCGGCGGCCTTCCTGTTGCCGCTCGCTCCGACGGCGCACGCGCAGGTTTTTGATCCGACGACCTTCGAACTCGACAACGGCATGCAGATCGTCGTGATCGAAAATCATCGCGCCCCGGTCGTAACGCATATGGTCTGGTACAAGGTTGGCGCGGCCGATGAGCCCGCGGGCAAGTCGGGAATCGCCCATTATCTTGAGCATCTGATGTTCAAGGGGACGGCCAACCGGGCGCCGGGTGAATTCTCGGCGATCATCGCCAATTTGGGCGGGCGCGAGAACGCGTTCACGTCGCACGACTACACCGGCTATTTCCAGACCATCGCGCCACAGCATCTTGGGATGATGATGGAGCTGGAGGCGGACCGCATGACGGGGCTCATTCTGACCGATGAGATCATCGAGCCCGAACGGCGGGTGATCCTTGAGGAGCGCCGGTCGCGTACGGAGAACGATCCCCGTTCACTCCTGTCGGAGCAGGTTGCGGCGGCCACCTATCTCAACCACCCGTACCGCTTGCCCGTCATCGGGTGGGCCCATGAAATCGAAGGCCTTTCTCGCGCCGATCTGGAGTCTTTTTACGCGACTTGGTACGCCCCCAACAACGCGGTCCTGGTCGTCTCCGGGGATGTTGAGTCGGCTGAGGTCCTCCGGCTTGCGCGTGAGACCTACGGGAAGGTCGCGGCCAAGGTCCTGCCGCCACGTTTCCGCCCGGTCGAGCCACCCCAGCTGGCGCCGCGCGAGGTGGTGATGCGCGACGCGCGGGTGGATCAACCCGCCTGGTCGCGCCGTTACCTCGCCCCCAGCTATGTCGCGGGAGACAAGGAGCATGCCTACGCGCTCGAACTGCTCGCGGAGATCGTCGGCGGCGGCGCGACGGGCCGGATTTACCGCTCGATCGTTGTCGATCAGTCGCTGGCGGCATCCGCCGGTGCCTGGTATTCGCCGGGCGACCTCGATCTCACGACATTCGGCGTTTGGTTCAGCCCGCGGCCGGACGTCCCCGTCGATACGGTGCGTGATGCCATGGACAGCCTGATTGCAACCCTGCTCAAGGAGGGGATCACCGCCGATGAACTCGAGCGGGCGCAGCAGCGCCTGATTGACAGCGCCATTTTTGCCCGCGACAGCGTTGGCGGTCCCGCGCGGGTGCTGGGCGCCGCCCTGGCTTCGGGACAGACGGTGGCCGATGTCGAGGCCTGGCCCGACCGGATTCGCGCGGTCACGGTCGAGCAGGTCGACGCAGCCGCCCGCGAGGTATTCAACGAGATCCGATCCACAACCGGTGTGTTGTTGCCGGCCGAAGGAGACAGCCGAACATGATGTCCACTCTGATGCGTGCGCCGGGTGCGGCGCTGCTTGCCGTCGCGCTGATTTTTGTTCCCGTCGCCGCCAAGGCCTTCGATATTCAGCGGGTGATCAGCCCGGGCGGCATTGAAGCCTGGCTGGTGGAAGACCACTCACTGCCCATCGTCTCGGCGCAGTTCATGTTTCCCGGTGGTGCGGCGACGGACCCCGCCGGCAAAGAGGGTCTCGCGAATATGGTGTCCGGATTGCTCGATGAAGGCGCCGGCGATCTCGATTCACAGGCCTTCCAGAGCCGGCTGGCGGATCAGTCGATCTCCCTGTCTTTCTCCGCCTCGCTCGACGGTTTTTCGGGGCGCATGAAAACCCTGACACGCAACCGCGACGAGGCGTTTGGTCTGTTGCGACTTGCCGTGACCGCACCGCGCTTTGAGGCGCAGGCCGTGGCACGCATCCGGGCCCAAATCCTGACCGGGCTTGCGGCGGGTGCGAACGACCCGGACCGCATTGCGCAGCAGACATTCCGCGAGGCTGTCTTCGGAGACCATCCCTATAGCCGGCCTATCACCGGGACTTCCGAGAGCGTCGGCGCGATCGCCGAGACGGATCTTCGCACCTTCGTGACCCGCCGTCTCGCGCGGAGCGAGCTGATTATGGGTGTGGTGGGCGACGTTACGGCAGCCGAACTTGGGGTGCTTCTCGACAGCACCTTCGGCGATTTACCCGAACGTGCGGAGGCGTTCACGATCCCGCAGGTGGAACCCGGGGGCGCCGGTGAGATGATCGTCGTCGAGCGCGATAACCCTCAGAGTCGTGTGGTGTTTGGCCATCGGGGTGTGGCGCGGGACGACCCGGATTACTACGCCGCGCTGGTGCTGAATCATGTGCTTGGCGGCGGCAGTTTCACGTCCCGTCTGTATAACGAGGTGCGCGAGAAACGCGGGTTGGCCTACTCGGTCTTCAGCTATCTTCTGCCGCTTGAGAAAGCCGCGCTCTGGATGGGCGGAGCGGGTACAGAAAATAGTGCGGTCGCGCAATCGATCGACCTGATCCGTGGCCAGTGGGCGAATGTGCAGGAATTCGCTGTCTCCCAGAACGAACTGGATCGGGCAAAAGCCAATCTGATCGGGTCCTTCGGATTGCGGTTCGACAACACCTCGTCCATTGCCGGAACCCTGGTGGCCGTGCAGTTTCGCGATCTCGGGATAGAGTATCTCAATCGCCGCAATGACCTGATCGAAGCCGTCCAGCTCGATGATGTGCGTCGGGTCGCGGAACGGATTCTCGATCCGGCGGCCTTGACCGTTGTCGTGGTTGGTAAACCCGAGGGGCTCGCCGCATCGCGGACCGTAGCTGACGGGGGCTGAGCGGCGGCTAAGCGCCTGCCAGACGGCCAACCACGGGTGGTGAGGTCAGGCGTTCTCCGACTCACCTGAATTGTCCACAATAGTTGCCATTGCTGTCGGCCCGGCGGTGGACGCAGACTGCCGGTCCGGGCGTGGACACGGAACCCAGATGCCAGAAATTTATACCCAGAATATCAGCGGCTGCATGGCCGATATGATTGGCGATGACGGCCTGACCGGCGACGCATTGGAAATGGCGCGCACGGCGGCGTGGGACGTCTGGAGCGCGATGCGTGCCGATATCGCCGAAGGCGGTTTTCCGGCTGTTTCCATCGCCCAGCAGTCGGACGATCTTGCCGCCGTTCGGGATGCGGCCGCGCGTCTGTCGACCCATTGTGACACCGTGGCGGTGATCGGCGTGGGGGGATCGAGTCTCGGCGCGGAGGCCCTGTGCGCCTTGGGGCCGACGCCGCCAGTGGATGTGCGATTTCTGAACAACCCCGACCCCGAGACCGTCGCGCGATTCAAGGCGTCCGTTGATTTTGCGCGCGTGGGCCTTGTCATGGTGTCGAAATCCGGGGGCACGGCGGAAACGCTGACGCTCGCGATGACACTCATGCCGGCACTGATCGACATGCGCGGCGGCGATGCCGTCGCGGATTACAGCGTCGTGATCGTGGAGCCGGGTGACAACCCGATCGGCAGACTGGCCGCGCGTTGGGGGGTGCCTGTGATCGAACATCCAGTCGATATTGGTGGCCGTTATTCTGCGCTCACCGCCGTCGGGCTTTTGCCGGCGGCTCTCGCCGGTCTGGATATTGCCGCGGTGCGCGCCGGTGCCGTCGAGGCGCTGGAGACCAACCTGGCAGGGAAATCCGTCGACGATGTTCCCGCCGCGCTCGGCGCGGCCGTCTCACTGGCGCTCCTGCAGAGCCAGGGCGCGCGCATGAGCGTGCTCATGCCCTATGCCGATGCACTGGCACCTTTCGCGCGCTGGTATCGCCAGCTGTGGGCAGAGAGTGTGGGCAAGAACGGCTTCGGCACTACGCCCATCGACGCGCTCGGGTCCGTTGATCAGCACAGCCAGCTTCAACTCTATCTCGATGGTCCCAGAGACAAGATGTTTACCATCGTCACGCAGCAATTGGACGGGCGCGGGGATCGCGTGTCGCCGGAACTGGCGACCTTTGCCGGGGCAGCGTACTTGGCGGGGCAGACGACCGGTGATTTGCTGGCGGCAGAGCAGGAGGCGACGATCGAGAGCCTTTGCGCCCACGGCCGCCCGGTGCGGCGGATCGAGGTTCCGCGGGTCGATGAGGCCGCCATCGGGGCGCTGATGGTCCACTTCATGCTCGAGACCGTGACGGCGGCCTTCATGTTGGGAATCGATCCATTTGATCAGCCGGCCGTTGACGACGGCAAGGAACGCGCGCGTCAGCGGCTTGCGGAAGCGGCCGGGTCGGCCGGCGGGGTGGCGGCATGACCATTCGGCGCCTGCCGGAAACCATCGTCAACCAGATTGCCGCAGGCGAGGTGATCGAGCGCCCGGCCTCGGCCGTGAAGGAGCTTGTCGAGAATGCCATCGATGCCGGCGCGCGCCGGGTCGATGTCGTGCTGCGTGATGGCGGCCGTACGCTGATCGCGGTCACAGATGACGGCAGCGGCATGACAGCAGACGAGCTTGGTCTCGCGGTTGAACGCCACGCGACGTCGAAGTTGCCGGACAATGATCTGACCCATATTGCGACGCTGGGGTTTCGTGGCGAGGCATTGCCGTCGATTGGCTCGGTCAGTCGGTTGTCGATCGCGTCACGAATCGTCGGGTCCGATGGCTGGCAAATACGGGTCGAGGGCGGCCGCGTCCACGACGTACAGCCCGCGCCGCTGACGGCGGGCACGCGGGTCGAGGTGCGTGATCTTTTCTATGCGACACCCGCGCGCCTGAAGTTCCTGAAAACGGAGCGCACGGAGATGGACCATGCCGTCGACACGGTGCAACGGCTCGCCATGGCCCACCCGGCGATCAGCTTCTCGATCGGCGATGGCGAACGCGAGCGCTTTGCCAGTGCCGCCACTGCAGATCTCGGCGGCAGCGAGGATGCGCTATTGCGACGGTTGTCCGATGTGATGGGGCGCGACTTCGCCGACAACGCGCTGGCGATCGAAGCGACGCGCGACGGAATTCGCCTGACCGGCCATGCCGGGCTGCCGACCCTCAATCGCAACACGAACAAGCATCAATATCTGTTTGTGAACGGCAGGCCCGTGCGTGACCGGCTGCTGACGGGCGCGGTGCGCGGCGCGTACCAGGATTTCCTCGCCCGCGGCCGACATCCTCTGGTGGCGTTGTTCGTGGAGATCGATCCCGAACTCGTCGATGTGAACGTCCACCCGGCGAAGGCGGAGGTCAGGTTTCGCGACCCCGGTGTGGTCCGCGGGCTCATCGTCGGTGGGTTGCGCCACGCGGTGGCAGCCGCCGGGCATCGGGCATCGACCACGGTGGCCGATGCGGCGCTGGGCGCATTTCGGCCCGGTAGCGCGCCCGGCGCCTCCTCCGGCTATGGCGGCTATGGCGGCGGGCGCGGGTT
>JAQCFD010000072.1 GCA_027618305.1 Pseudomonadota bacterium | reverse complement strand
TCGACATCTGGGGCGTCGGCGGTAAGGTCGACTTCGCCGGCTTCACCGTTGGTGCGCATTATCGCGACTTCGGCGACAC
Organism: Pseudomonadota bacterium; assembly: GCA_027618305.1. Lineage (GTDB taxonomy): Bacteria > Pseudomonadota > Alphaproteobacteria > UBA6615 > UBA6615 > UBA8079. The sequence continues at coordinate 12,531 of JAQCFD010000072.1, read as the reverse complement.
GATGCTGACCGCTGCCCAGACGGCCGCGGGTGCAGACGCCGGCTCCCAATGGAGCGTCGGTGTCGGCTATCAGGCCGGCCCGTGGGGCGTCAGCGCCTGGTACCTGACCGGTGAGTCGGACAACACGAACGCCGCAGCGCGTACGACCGAAGTCACCCGTTACGGCATCGGTGCAGGCTATGCGGTGGCACCGGGTTGGGATCTCAAGGCTGAGCTCACGTTCCTCGACCACGAGAACGCCCGTACCGCGATTGGTACCGGTGGCACGACCGACAACGACGGTAAGGGCTTCCTGCTCGTCAACCGTTTCGCCTTCTAAGCTGTCTTTTACAGCTTGACGAGAAAGCAGGGCGGCAGATTTCTGTCGCCCTGTTTTTTTGTGCCTGAATCTCTGCTAATGATTCGGGACTGGGTTTCATGATGCCACCGCGCGACTGAAACAGCTGAATATCGGGTTCGAAACATGCGTGCCAAACATGCCTTGCGTATCGCCGCCACGGTCCTTTTGGTCAGCTTGACCGCGTGCGAAGGCCTTCAGTCCGAAGGCGCCGATGCGGATGGCTTCGAGGAAAAGGAACGCAAACAAAGCGGCAAGCTGTTCGGCGACATCAACCTGCTGGGCGGCGGCAGTGACGAGCAGACGAATTCGGGGATTGGTGTCAACGGCTTCCTCTGGCGGGCCTCTCTCGACACGCTTTCATTCCTGCCCCTGTCGTCGGCCGACCCGTTCGGCGGCGTCATCATTACCGATTGGTACGCACCCCCGGAAAGCCCCGAAGAACGCTTCAAGGTCACGGTCTTCATACTGGGCCGGGAGCTGCGGTCGGACGGCGTGCGCGTATCGGTTTTCCGCCAGAAACGAGACGCCGGGGCCGGGTGGCTGGATGCGAACACGGGCCAGAGCACCTCGACAAGCCTTGAAAATGCAATCCTCACGCGCGCGCGCGAACTGCGTATTTCCCAGTCGGGTGGCTAACGGAGTACGTCGCCGCTCGGACCACTATCCGTCACGAATTTTTCTGCGCCGCCGCGTCTGAGTATGTCAGGCGCCGAGAAGGTTTCCGGCCATGTCACAACGCTATAATTTTCGCGAAGCCGAACAGAAATGGCAGGCTGCCTGGACCGAACGCGGTACGTTCGAAGTCGATGTAGGCCCCGAGAAACCGAAATATTACGTCCTTGAGATGTTCCCCTATCCGTCCGGGCGCATCCATATGGGACATCTGCGCTGCTACACGCTTGGCGACGTCGTCGCCCGCTACAAGCGCGCCCAGGGTTTCAATGTTCTGCACCCGATGGGGTGGGACGCGTTCGGTCTGCCCGCAGAGAACGCGGCGATGGAGAAGGGGGTCCACCCGGCATCCTGGACCCATGAGAATATCGCAACCATGCGCGACCAGCTCAAGGCGATGGGGCTTTCCATCGATTGGAGCCGCGAGTTCGCGACCTGTGACCCCACCTATTACCGGCACGAGCAGGCGATGTTCATCGACTTCCTCGCCAAGGATCTCGTCTACCGCCAGGATGGCTGGGTCAATTGGGACCCCGTGGACAATACCGTGCTTGCCAACGAGCAGGTGATAGACGGGAAGGGCTGGCGATCAGGCGCCCCGATCGAACGGCGGCGTCTGTCGCAATGGTTCGGTCGGATCACGGCATTCAGCGACGAATTGCTGGCGTCACTGGAAACCCTCAATCGTTGGCCCCCCAAGGTCCGCGCGATGCAGGAGAACTGGATTGGTCGCTCCGAGGGCGCCCACATCGATTTTGAATTCATCGATACCCGCGCCGCCCCGTTACGGGTCTACACCACCCGACCGGATACCATTTTCGGCGCCAGCTTCTGCGCCATCGCCGCGGACCATCCGCTCGCCGAAGACGTCGCCCGCACCGACCCGAAGGCCGCGGCGTTTATCGAGGAATGCCGCCAACTCGGCACCAGTGAAGAGGCAATCCAGACCGCGGAGAAGCGCGGCTACGACACCGGCCTCCGAGTCAAACACCCGTTCGCAGAGGGCGTCGAACTGCCGGTCTATATCGCGAACTTCGTGTTGATGGGGTATGGAACCGGCGCCATCTTCGGCTGCCCCGCGCACGACCAGCGAGATCTCGATTTCGCCCACGCCTATGATCTGCCCGTCTTGCCGGTCGTCATCCCCGACGGGGCCGACCCCGCTACTTTCGATGTTGGCAACGACGCGTTTACCGATGACGGCAAACTTGCGAACTCGGGCTTTCTCGACGGTCTGGACGTCGCGGCCGGCAAGCGAACGGTGATCGATCGCCTGGCGGCGGCCGGACGGGGTGCGGGCACGATCAACTATCGTCTGCGCGACTGGCTCGTGTCACGGCAGCGCTACTGGGGCTGCCCGATCCCGGTCGTTCATTGCGCAGACTGCGGTGTCGTACCCATTCCCAAGGATGAGTTGCCGGTCGTCTTGCCCGAGGATATCGACTTCAAATCTCCCGGCAATCCGCTCGACCGGCACCCGACCTGGAAGCATGTCGACTGCCCGGCCTGCGGCAAGCCCGCCGAACGGGACACCGACACTTTCGATACCTTCATGGATTCATCCTGGTATTTCGCGCGATTCTGCTCTCCCGACGCGGACACGCCGGTCGCACAGCAGGCCGCCGAATATTGGTTGCCGGTCGACCAGTATATCGGCGGGATCGAGCATGCGATTCTACATCTCCTTTATTCCCGCTTTTTCATGCGTGCGATGCGCGACACCGGCCATCTCAACATCGACGAGCCGTTCGCCGGGCTGTTCACCCAGGGCATGGTCAATCACGCGACCTATCGCGATGACGCGGGTGAGTGGCTGGAGCCCCAGCGCGTCGTGGAAAACAACGACGGCGGGTTTGCACGGGCCGACAATGGTGCGCCGGTCACGGTCGGGCGCATCGAGAAGATGTCCAAGTCCAAGAAGAACACGATCGACCCGACCGATGTCATCGCCGCATATGGTGCCGACACCGCACGCTGGTTCATCCTGTCGGACAGCCCGCCGGACCGCGACATGGAGTGGACCGACGCCGGTGTTCAGGGAGCTTTTCGGTTTGTGAACCGCATCTCGCGAATCATTCTCGACAATGTCGCCGGCCTTCCCGCACCCGGGGCGGTGGCCGCGGATGACGACAATTCATCCGCCACGTTGCGCCGCGCGGTGCATCAGGCGATTGCCGACGTCACGGATGATTTGGAACGGTTCCACTACAACCGCGCGGTCGCCCATCTTTATGAACTGGTCAACAGCATTTCTGCGGCGATAAAGAAAGCGGATGTTTCCGGATTCTCTTTGCGTGAGGCGTTTGAGACGATTGTCGTGCTGATTGGCCCGATGATGCCCCACCTCGCTGAAGAGATGTGGAAAGCCCTTGGCCGGGAATCACTCCTTTGTGACGAATCCTGGCCCGTTGCCGACACATCGTTACTCGTCTCCGACAGCGTGACATTGGCAATTCAGGTGAATGGCAAACTGCGTGGTACGGTCGAGCTCGCCGTCGGCGCAGACCAAGAGACCGCAGAATCCGCCGCAAGGTCCGTTCAGAACGTGGCAGACTCGATCGGTGATAGGGACACACGAAAGGTCATCTATGTACCGAACAAGCTGGTCAACTTTGTTGTCTAGGCTGAACGCCCTGCTCCTTGTCGGCCTGCTGGGCCTGACGGCCTGTGGTTTCGAACCGCTTTATGGCGATCAGGATCAGGGAGCCGCGACCGAAGACCTTCTGAGCCGGGTGTCTGTGCCGCCCATCGCGGATCGTCTCGGTCAGCTCGTACGCATCGAATTGACCAACCGCCTCGCACAGCGGCCCGCGCCGGAACCACTTTATGTGGTGGAAGTTAAATTGACTGAATCCGAGCAGGGCCTCGCCGTTCGCCGCGATGCCAGTGCAACCCGCGCGAACCTCATCATCACGGCAGAATTCACTCTGAAGGCGATAGGTACCGAGGGTTCTCTGATGTCGGGAAGTATCCGCTCGTCGAATGGTTACGACATTCTGATTTCCGATTTTGCCACGCTCGCGGCCGAAACGGATGCGAGGCGCCGGGGCGCACGTGATATCGCCGACGCGATTGTGGATCGATTGGCCGTCTATCTTTCGCGGGTGAACATCCAGAACGGCGTTCCCGCCCGGCAATGAAGATTTCGGCCGGACGCGTTGCGGGCTTCGTGGCGAACCCGGACCCGGGTATCGCGGCAATATTGGTGTATGGCCCGAACGCCGGTTTGGTGCGGGAATATTGTGACAGCCTGTCGCGAACCATCCTCGATGACCCGAAGGACCCCTTTCGCGCCGCCGAGCTCACCGGTGCATCCGTAGCGGAGTCTCCAACCCGGCTTGCCGATGAGTTGCTCGCCCTGTCTTTCGGGGGCGACCGGCGTCTGGTGACAATCCGCGACGCAACCGACGGGATAACCAAAAACCTCGAGAATGCGTTGGATGCCGGTGCGGAGGCGGCGATGAATGCCGTTGCCCTGATCGAGGCCGGGGAACTCACCGGCCGGTCCAGCCTTCGAAAACTCTGCGAGAAGAGAGACGATTGTGCCGCCCTCGCCTGCTACGCGGACGATGAGGAAGCGCGGGCCCGGGTTGCGCGAGGGTTGTTGTCCGGGGCGGGAATCGGTATCGACCCGGACGCGCTGCGAACGTTGACCGGGTTTCTCGGCGACGACCGGCTCTCGAACCGGCGTGAACTCGAGAAACTCATCCTCTTCGTGGGTCCGGATCAGACCGCGACGGAAGCCGATGTGTTGGCCGCGGTCGGCGATATAGGCGCGACAACCATGGACGATACGGTTTTCGCGGCGGCAGGCGGGGACATTGCGCTGCTGGATCGGGCCATTGAGAGGTTCTGGGCCGAAGGCGGCGAGCCGATCGGACTGATCCGCGCGACCCAACGTCATTTTCAACGTCTGCACCGAGTCGCCGGGCAGATCGAAGCCGGGGTTCGCTATGAAGACGCCGCACGGAAACTTCGACCGCCGGTGTTTTGGAAACAGTCCGGCCCGTTTCAGCACCAGGCGCGCAACTGGTCCCGCGGCCAGCTCGAACTTGCTCTCGCGCGCCTCAGCGAGGCCGAACTGGTGCTCAAAACGACCGGTGTACCCTCACACGCGACCTGCGGGCGCACACTCTATGCAATTGCCAGCATGCGACGTTCCCGATAGACCTAAGTTGTTGAATAATATCAATTATTAGGTTTTTCGGGAATCGCGACCCCGTCACTTTCCGGCGCCCGTACGACTCCAGTCCGTCCGTTCCGATTGAGCCGCTGCAGGACATCGTCGAGCTGCTCGAAACTGGAGAACTCGATCTCCAGGACGCCCCTGCCCGAACTTTCGTCGCCCCGCGGGTTGATCGAAACCTTCAGGCCGAGGATATCGGACAGGTCACGTTCCAGCGCAAGAGTGTCCGTGCTTTTGGGTGTTTTCGGTTTCGGCGCCGCCTTCCGGCGCGCTGACTTGCTTACCCGGCTCTCAATATCCCGGACGGTCATGCCGTCCCGCGTGATCTGACGTGCCAGCTCGACCGCATCTTCGCGGCCCACGAGGGCACGCGCATGTCCGGCCGTCAGCTCGCCACGATCGATCATTTGCCGAACTTCGTCGGGGAGCGTCAGCAAACGCAGCTGATTGGCGATATGGCTTCGGCTCTTTCCCATGGCCTTGGCCAGCGCATCCTGGGTATGGGAGAAATGTTCCATCAGGCGATGGTAGCCCTCGGCCTCCTCGATCGGCGAAAGGTCCGCGCGCTGGATGTTTTCGATCAGGGCGATCTCGAGTGCCGCCCTGTCATCGAGCTCGCGGATGATGACGGGGACCTCATGCAGTTGCGCGCGCTGGGCCGCCCGCCAGCGCCGCTCTCCGGCGATGATCTCATACAGATCCGCCTGCACGGGATCGCGCCGAACCAGGATCGGCTGGAGGATTCCCTTCTCGCGAATCGACTCGACGAGCGACGCAAGCTCGGCCTCATCGAAGTTTGTCCGCGGCTGGAACCGGCCAGGGTGGAGCTGCTCGATGGGGAGCTCACGCGCCGGCCGGGCCTTGTCCAGTTCCTGATAGTCTTCACCGTCGTCGCCGAGCAGTGCCGACAGGCCCCGACCGAGGCGCGGCCGCGAGGTTGGCTCGTTCATTCCGCGGCCTCCCCGATCGGCCCGACGCCTTCGCGGCGCAGAAGTTCGGCTGCGAGCCGGGCGTAGGCCTGTGCACCGGAGCATGCCAGGTCATAGACCAGGGCCGGTTTCCCGTAGGATGGCGCCTCGGACAAACGAACATTTCTGGGAATGACCGTCTTGTAGACCCGGTCGTTGAAATGCGCCCGAACGTCCGCCTCGACCGAACGGCAGAGATTGTTCCGGCTGTCATACATGGTCAGCACGATACCCTGAATATTCAGGCTCTCGTTGTAGGCCCGGCGGATCCGCTCGATGGATTTCATCAACCGGGTCATGCCCTCGAGCGCGAAATATTCGCACTGCAGCGGCACCAGGACCGAGTCAGCCGCCACCAGCGCGTTGATCGTCAGCAGGCCGAGGGCCGGCGGGCAATCGATCAGGACATAATCATAGCGGCCGAGGACCGGTTCCAGAGTTTCACGCAGGCGCGCTTCGCGATGGGGGATATCGATCAGCTCGATTTCCGCGCCGGCGAGATCGGCCGACGCCGGGGCGACGTCGAGGCCCGGAATATCGGAATGACAAATCACATCGTCGAATTTCCCGCCGCCGATCAGAACGTCATACACATCTGTTTCATATTCTGAAACACCTAGGCCGGTCGACGCGTTCCCCTGAGGATCGAGATCGACAACGAGGACGCTTTGCCCACAGGCAGCCAGCCCGGTCGCGAGGTTGATTGCAGTGGTGGTCTTGCCGACGCCGCCCTTCTGGTTGGCCACGGCGATGGTCCGCGCACCCCGCGCGCGCGCTGGGCCTTCCGGCATGGACGGCCCGATGGCGGGGCGGTCGATGATGCTGTGATCAGACACTGGACAGTTTCCTTATCCTGAGCACCGTACCATCCGGTTCGGACAGGCTTTGGTGCTGCTCCACTTGTATATTCCAGTTTTTGGCCGCGTCGGTCAATTCGTCTTCGACACGCGCACCCTTGAGAAAAAGACAAAATCCACCGGAATTCAGGAACCCGGATGCGTGGCCAAGGAGATCCGTGAGGGGCGCGAGTGCCCGGGCCACAACCACATCGAAGGGCCCGGCATCCAAACCCTCGATCCGGCCCTCGGCGATTTCGGCATTCGCGTCTGTCAGTCGACGGACCTCTCGCAGGAACGCGCATTTCCGGGAATCGGATTCGGCCAGGACGACCGGGGCACCTGTGACGATGGAAAGGACGAGGCCCGGAAACCCGGCGCCGCTCCCCAGGTCCAGGACCTTCATATCCGGATCGATCCACCTGGCGAGCTGGAGGGAATCCAGAAAATGCCGGCGCCAGAGGTCGTCGAGGGATTTGTTGGAGACCAGGTTTATACGTGACTGCCAGGTCCGCAGTGTCGACCCATAGATATCGAGGCGATCCATTGTTTCCAGATCGAATGTTTCACGTGAAACATCCAGGAGTTCGCGCGCCAGGTCAGCAAACCCCTCGCGCGACAATAGATGAGGAGAATTCATGGGACCCCTATACCAAGGATAATACTTTCCACCAACCCCAACATGTTGGGCACTACCTGAAAAGTATTACGCGGCGTTGACCCGGCGGGAACGCCTCACATGACGGAGCAGGACCACAAGAGCGGCCGGTGTCACACCGGGGATCCGTCCGGCCTGTCCCAGGGTCTCGGGACGCAGCCGATCCAGCTTCTCGGAGATCTCATTCGACAACCCCGGAACCCCCCGATAGTCGAAGTCCCGCGGCAGGGCGAGGGCCTCATCCCGTCGATAGGCTTCCACGTCGGCGGCCTGGCGATCGAGATAACGCGCGTATTTCGCTTCGATCTCCATGGTCGCGCGGACCGGCGCGGCGATCGTCGCGAGCTCCGGCCACACGCCGATAGCCGTCTCGAATCCCGTGTCGGGCATGCTCAGAAGGTCGAACGCAGTCCGGCGCACACCATCCTGATTGATCAGAATCCCGTGTTGGGCAAGGGTGTTCGGTGTGGCGTTAACGGATTCAAGAAGCTCACGGGCCGCCGTAAGGGACGCCAGCTTCGTTTCGAACACCGCCGCACGAGACAACCCGACGCAGCCGAGTTCGACACCAAGACGGGTCAGGCGCTGGTCCGCATTGTCGGCGCGCAACAAAAGCCGATATTCGGCGCGCGAGGTGAACATGCGATACGGCTCATCCGCCCCCCGGGTGATCAGGTCGTCGACCATGACCCCGATATAGGATTGCGCGCGATCGGGCCGGAACCGTTGCGCGCCCCCCGAAGCCTTCAGGGCGGCATTGATTCCGGCCACGAGACCCTGGCCCGCGGCCTCTTCGTAGCCGGTCGTGCCATTGATCTGTCCCGCGAGGAAAAGCCCGGAAATCCGCCTCGTTTCCAGAGTGCTGCCCAATTCCCGGGGATCCACGTAATCATATTCGATGGCGTAACCGGGGCGTATGACCGTGGCGTTTTCAAGACCCGGGATCAACTTCAGCATCGCCAACTGAACGTCTTCCGGCAACGACGTGGAAATCCCGTTCGGGTAGACCGTGTCGTCGTCCAGGCCTTCGGGCTCGAGGAAGATCTGGTGACGCTGCTTGTCGGCGAAACGAACGACCTTGTCCTCGATCGAGGGGCAGTATCGCGGGCCCCCACTCTCGATCTGGCCCGAATAGATTGGCGCCCGGTCCAGATTGGCACGGATCAGGTCATGGGCCTCGGGGGTCGTGTGGGTGATGTGGCAGTCGATCTGCGGCGTGGTGATCGCCTCTGTCATATAGGAGAAGGGCACCGGCGGCGTATCGCCGGGCTGGCGGTCCAGACCCGCCCAATCGATGGTCCTCCCGTCCAGGCGCGGCGGCGTCCCGGTCTTGAGGCGCCCGAGCGCGAAACCGGCGGATTCCAGGGTCTTCGACAGCCCCATCGCCGGCGCCTCCCCGAAGCGGCCCGCGGGCGTCTGGGTCTCGCCGATATGAATGACACCGCGCAGGAAGGTGCCGGTGGTCAAAACCACGCAGGAGGCGGCGATGTGCCGGCCATCAGAAAGGACAACGCCGGTGACACGACCCCCTTCATCGAGGGTCAGGTCATCAACACCCGCGCCGAGAATCTCGAGATTATCCTGATCGGCGAGGAGGTCCTGGATGGCCTGACGGTATAGCTTGCGGTCGGCCTGGGCGCGCGGGCCCCACACGGCCGGGCCCTTGGTGCGGTTGAGCATCCGGAACTGGATCCCGCCCCGGTCGATGGCGCGGCCCATGATTCCGTCCATCGCATCGATCTCGCGCACGAGATGTCCCTTGCCGAGCCCGCCGATCGCCGGATTGCAGGACATCTCGCCGATCGTCTCTGTCTTGTGGGTGACAAGCAGCGTGGATGCGCCGACCCGCGCGGACGCTGCCGCGGCTTCGCAGCCCGCATGGCCGCCGCCGATGACGATCACGTCACAGGAATTTGTCGTCGGGGATTGCCTGTTCATTGCGCGCGCTATGTAGGCCCTGTTGTCGCACCTGTCAAAGTATCAGGCGTATGGCACCGGAAAGGCTCCGGATAACAATGTTTCACGTGAAACATTCGGCTGGCATCTATGTTTACTTCCCGATGCAGAAATCACGGAAGACCGTGTCGAGGATCTCGTCGATATCCACGCGACCCGTGATCCGCCCGAGCGCCCGGAGCGCGACGCGCACATCCTCGGCGGCGAGTTCGGGATAGGCGGCATTGGCCACATTCGCCAGCGCGGCGTTCGCCTGTACCAACGCCTCCCGGTGACGCTGGCGTGTCGGCACCGGCGCTTCGGAGGATTCCAGACGGTCGCGGACATACCCGGTCAGCCGCGAGAGCAATTCCTCGAGGCCCGCCCCCGTCTCGGCGGATACGAGGATAGGATCGATCCCGTCCGGCAACCCTGTTGCGGCGTAGCGGCCATTCAACAAATCGGCCTTATTGACCACCACCAGGCAATCACCGGCGATCAGGGTGCGGACCTTCGCGGGCAGCGTAGCATCGGTCGCGTCCAGCACCACCAGGCGCAGGGCGGCATCCTCGGCACGCTGTTCGGCACGCCGCACGCCCTCCGCCTCGATCGCGTCGGCCGCCTCACGGATTCCCGCCGTATCGGACAGTGTGACCGCGAACCCGCCGAGATTGAGCTGCACCTCGATCACATCGCGGGTCGTGCCGGCTGTTTCCGACACAATCGCCGCGTCACGTTTCGCTAAGTGGTTGAGAATACTTGACTTTCCGACATTCGGGGCGCCCAGAATCACAATCGGGAAGCCGCTACGGATATGCTCGCCCTGATCCGCGCCTACCATATGTTGTGTTATCTCAGCATTGAGTGCCGTGATCTTCGCCTCGGTCGCGGCCTTCAGCCCGTCCGGCAATTCCTCATCCGAGAAGTCGATTTCGGCCTCGGCATAACCCATCAGGTCGATCAGGCGCGCCCGCCACCCCTCATAGAGGTCTGCCAGCGCCCCGTCATACTGGCGCAACGCCAGCCGGCGCTGAGCATCGGTCTGGGCCGCCACAAGGTCCGCCAGGCCCTCGGCGGCGGTCAGGTCGAGCTTGCCGTTCTCGAAGGCACGCCGGGTGAACTCCCCCGGTTCGGCCTGTCTGGCCAGGCCTGTTGCGACAATCGCGTCGAACAGCGCCGCCAGGACGGCACGGCCGCCATGGACATGCAACTCGGCAACATTCTCGCCGGTGAAGCTCCCGGGGGCCGGAAACCGCAGGACCAGCGCCTGATCAATCGGGGTGATGTCGCCATCCGCGCGCAATTTATGCAGCGCCGCGTAGCGCGCCTCCGGGAGCGGCGACACGCCGAGCGCCGTCAGCAACCCATCGGCATGGGGACCCGAGACGCGCACAACCGAGACGCCGGCGAGGCCGGCGCCGCTCGACAGCGCATAGATGGTGTCTGCGAACGTATTGGTGGCGGGACCCAAGGCGGATTACTTCCCAGGTTTCGCCGCGCCCGGGTTGGTCATCGACGACCAGAACGCTTTCTGGAACTCCTCCCAGCCCGGGGTACCGCCGGCAATGCCACCAGGCGCCCACGCCCTGAACAGGCTCTGGGGATCCATCGACGCCATCGCCTCCATGGCCTGCTTCTGCCATTCCTCGACCACGGCCTGCTGCGCCGCCGAGACATCCGGCAGACCCATGAAGGTGCGGGCCTCCTCCGGCGTGCAATCGATATCGATCGTGACTTTCATTCGCTATCCCCTCGCTTGTCGGCGGTCCGCGCTGCCTTGTCTATGCGCGTGACGCGACGACATTGTAGGTTGCATTTCAGCAACCGCCCACGAATCTCGTGAAAGCCTCGAAACTCAGAGCCAGAGACTGCCGCCCCCATGTCCAAAGCAACGTCGAAGAACATGCTGGCGAACGAGATCAGTCCGTATCTTCTGCAACACGCGGACAACCCCGTCCACTGGTATCCGTGGGGCGACACGGCGCTGGCGCGCGCGCAGGCCGAGAAAAAGCCGATCCTGCTATCGATAGGTTACGCCGCCTGCCACTGGTGCCATGTCATGGCCCATGAGAGTTTCGAGGATGAGGGCACCGCCGCCGTGATGAACGAGCTGTTCGTCAACATCAAGGTGGACCGCGAGGAGCGCCCGGACCTGGACGCCATCTATCAGGGCGCACTGTCGCTGATGGGCGAGCAGGGCGGCTGGCCGCTGACCATGTTCTGCACCCCCGACGGCAAACCCTTCTGGGGCGGCACCTATTTTCCGCCCCGCGCCGGGTTCGGCCGACCGGGTTTCCCGGACCTGTTGGCGCATATCGACAAGATCTACCGGGTCGAGCAGGACAAGGTACAGACCAACAGCGCCGCCATCCTGGAAGCGCTCGGCGACATGGCGAAGCCCCAACCGGGCACCGCACCCGGGCCCGAACAGCTCACCGCCTTCGCCGACGTGATCGCCGGGCAGGTCGACCAACGTCATGGCGGCTTCGGCACGGCGCCGAAGTTTCCCCAATGCGGCGTGCTGCAGTTGATGTGGGCCCATGGTGGTGCAGCCGCGCGCGACGCCGTGACCCTGACCCTGGACCGGATGGCCCAGGGCGGCATCTACGATCATCTGGGCGGCGGCTTTGCGCGCTATTCGACCGACGCAGCGTGGCTGGCCCCCCATTTCGAGAAGATGCTCTACGACAACGCCCAGCTGCTGGACGTCTACGCGCGCGCCTGGCGGGGCACGAAGAGCCCGCCTTATGCGCAGCGCGCCGCGGAAACCGTGTCCTGGCTGCGGCGCGAAATGACCCATCCCGACGGCGGATTCTATGCCACGCTGGACGCGGATTCCGAAGGGGTCGAGGGCAAATTCTACGTCTGGACCGAGGCCGAGGTCGACGCCGTACTCGGTACGGACGCCGCCGCATTCAAGGACGCCTATGACGTGC
>JAQCFD010000071.1 GCA_027618305.1 Pseudomonadota bacterium | reverse complement strand
ACGCCGGGCGGGGCGGCGGCACCCCGGCGGCGACCGCGCGGTCCATGCGGATCAACGCCGAGGCCCCGATTGCCACCGTTGCGGCCCTGCTCGACAGCGTCATCGCGGGCGGGGAGCGGAAGGTCGCGGTGATGTCGAGCGTTCAGGCCTCGGGCCACCCCCGTGCGGGCAGCCCCGACTTGTATGGTGACAGCAAGGCTGAGCTGAACCGACGGTTCCGTGCCATCGAGCCGGAATGGCGGGGGCGGGGGGTCACCGCCGTGGCGCTGCATCCCGGCTATGTGCGCACAGACATGACAGGCGCTCATGCGTCGCTTTCACCGGAAGAAAGCGTGCGGGGCATCCGCAAGGTGCTGGCCGGGCTGAACGAAGCAGACAGCGGCCGGTTTCTGGATTATCGAGGGAAGGACGTCGCATGGTAGAAGCGGTTCACCGGCTGATTGCCGGGTACAAGGGGTTTCGGGCGCGCTATTACGAGCAGCGCCCCGAGCGGATGCAGGCTCTCGCGGAGCAGGGGCAGGCACCTGACGTGATGCTGATTGCCTGCTCGGATTCCCGTGTCGAGCCGGCTGTATTGCTGGATATCGAGCCCGGCGAGCTATTCATCGCCCGCAACGTGGCCAATCTCGTGCCACCCTATGGACCGGATGAAAATCCCCACGGCACCAGTTCGGCGATCGAGTTCGCGGTTCTCGATCTGGGTGTGCGGCACATCATTGTTCTCGGTCACTCGGGCTGTGGCGGGATCAAGGCGTTGCGGGAGGCCCATGTATCGGAACAGCTCGACCGCGAGTTTATTGCTCCCTGGATGAAGATCGCAGAGGCGGCATGTGACTGTGATGTCATGGGCGAAGCTCCCAGCCAGCCCCAAATGGAGCAGGAGGGCATTCGGATATCCTTGCGCAATCTGATGACCTTCCCCTGGATCGCGAGCCGAGTTGCGGCGGGAGATCTCAGCCTGCATGGCTGGTGGGTCGATCTGCAGGCCGGCCAGCTGTGTGGCGTTGACCCGGAGAGTGACGGCGTTCATGACCTCATCGCCGGGCTGGAGGTTTTGGAGCGGTGATCACTGACGAACAGGTCATGATTCGCGACATGGCGCGCAGCTTTGCCGCCGAGCAGCTCGCGCCGAATGCTGCCGCGTGGGACCGGGAGTCCCGCTATCCCGCCGATGCCGTGCGCGGCATGGCGGAACTGGGCCTACTGGGCATGGTTGTGCCCGAGGCATGGGGTGGTGCCGGTGCGGACACGCTCACCCATGCGCTGGCCATCGAGGAGATCGCCGCCGGTGATGGGGCCTGCTCGACGATCATGGCCGTACATAATTCTGTCGCCTGCCTGCCGGTGCTCAACTTCGGCAGCGATGCGCAGAAAGAGCGTTTTCTGCGCCCGCTGGCGACGGGGGAGATGCTGGGGGCGTTCGCACTGACCGAGCCGGGCGCGGGGTCCGACGCGGGCGCGATCCGCACCCGGGCCGAGAAACGCGGCAACAAATACGTCCTCAACGGCACCAAGCAATTCATCACCTCGGGCAAGAACGCGAATGTGGCGATTGTCTTCGCCAAGACCGACCCCGAGGCGGGCGGCAAGGGCATGAGCGCCTTCATCGTGCCGACGGACACACCGGGCTACCGGGTGGCGTCGGTCGAGGCCAAGATGGGCCAGCGGGCTTCGGACACCTGCCAGCTGGTGTTTGACGATATGGAGCTGACCCCGGACTTGCTGCTCGGCGAGGAGGGCCAGGGATATCGCATCGCCCTGTCCAATCTCGAGGGCGGGCGCATCGGCATCGCGGCCCAGGCGATTGGGATGGCGCGGTCGGCCTATGAACACGCGTTGGCCTACGCGAAGGAACGCGAGACCTTCGGCCAGCCGATCATCGAACATCAGGCAGTGATCTTCCGGCTGGTGGACATGCGCACGAAGCTCGAGGCGGCGCGCCAGCTGACCCACAACGCGGCGCGGATGCGCGACGCCGGCGCGCCCTGCCTGACCGAGGCGGCGATGGCGAAACTCTACGCGTCCGAGATCGCGGAGGAGGTCTGCTCGGATGCGATCCAGATTCACGGCGGCTACGGCTACCTGCAGGACTTCCCGGTCGAGCGCATCTATCGCGATGTCCGGGTCACGAAAATCTATGAAGGCACCAGCGACATCCAACGGCTGATCATCGGCCGGGATATCGTGGCGGTGTGAGGTAACACGCGCGAGATACGAAACTGCAACCTCATGCTGAGCTTGTCGAAGCATGGATCCCTCGTCCTTCGACAGGCTCAGGACGAGGAAGTTCACAAAAGGGAGACAGGAAATGTCCGACACACCGGTGGAGTTCTTTTTCGATTTCAACAGCCCCTATGGCTACATCGCGGCCCACAAGATCGAGGCCATCGCCGCGAAGCACGGACGCACGGTCGACTGGAAGCCGTTCCTGCTCGGGGCCGTGTTCAAGGTGACCGGCGCACAGCCATTGCCCCATGTCCCCATGAAAGGGGATTACGCGAAGCATGATTTCGCCCGCTCGGCGCGTTTCCACGACGTGACCTACAACCCGCCCGCCGACTTTCCCTTCTCGCCGGTCGCCGCCTCGCGCGCGGTCTACTGGGCCAAGGGGCAGGGCAAGGCCAGCGAGATGACCCTCGCGCTCTATAACGCCGCGCTGGGCGATGCCCAGGATATCGCCGCCCCGGACGCGGTCGTCGCGATTGCCGCGGCGGCGGGCTTCGACGGCGATGCGCTCGCCGCGGGCCTGCAGGACCCGGCGGTGAAGGAGCAGCTCAAGACCGTGACCGATGACGCGATCTCGCGGGAGATCTTCGGGTCGCCCTTCATGGTGGTCGACGGCGAGGCCTTCTGGGGCGCGGACCGGCTCGACATGGTCGACCGCTGGCTCGAAACCGGCGGCTGGTGAGCTGACCGCAAGGGGCATGCAATGAACCATCGACACCAGCGAGTATTTGGTTCAGCGACGATCGCGGCCGCTGCGTTTGTGTTTGCGACGGTGGGCTTGCGCGCCGAACCCGTCAGCGTTGACCAAATTCGTCTCACGACTGAGATTTATGACGCGGTCGTTAACTATCCACCGCCCAGCTGGGTTGTTGGTGAAGTGGAGCGCGCAAGTATTCCTAATCTCAGCGTCTACAACAAAGCCCAACAGGAATCACGTTTCGCCATAGAGCGCTTGCCGATCGGAGAAACGAACGCCAACTGGACACGACTCTATGTCGCGTCGGGAATCTATGCGGGCAAGGGGTCGAATGTGCCGCTGGCAGCATTTGTCGACTTTGGCCTCAACCCGATGAAGGGGGCTTGTGGTCAATCAAAGTTCATAGCGAAACGGCTCGAACAGAACGCAGACGCTGTCACGATTCTGTTGTTTTGTGAATCCTACGCCGGTGTCCCGCCAGGCCGAACGGGCGCAAGTTTGGAAGGCGAGATCGCGCTGCTGGTTTTCGCCAAGTATCGAGACACGCTCTATATGATTCACCACCATTGGCGCGGCGCCCCGTTTGAGGCCGCGAACGAAGCTTCCTGGCCTGTGGAACGGGCAGTGCTGGATCTGATGATCGATCGGTTCGCGTCGATCCGAATTGCGGAGATGGCTCCGTTCGGGGGGAGGTGATCTTGTCGCTGTCGCAGACAATGCGAGAATCAGAAGTCCGACAGGATGTCCTGGTAGAGCGCGCGGTCGATATTCCCGCCCGACAGCACGACCCCCACGGTCCTACCGGCCATGGCGGCGCGCTCCTGCATCAGCGCGGCGAGTGCCGCGGCACCCGCGCCCTCGACCAGGTTATGGGTGGCGCTGAAATAGAGCCGGATCGCGGCCCTGATCTCGTCCTCGCTGACGGTGATCACCCGGGCGGCATGTTCGCAGATGATCGGTACCGCGTCGGCGGCGGGCACCCGGCAGGCGAGCCCATCGGCAAAGGTGTCGGCGCTGTTGGTCGAGACGGCCTCGCCCTTCGCAAAGGACAGGGCGTAGGCCGGCGCGTTCTCCGCGACGACGCCGACGATGTCCGTTTTCAGACCGAGCGCTTCCCGCGCGGCAATGCAGCCGGTGATGCCCGAACCGAGCCCGATCGGCACGTAGAGCGTCTCGATCTCCGGCGCGGCCGTGAGCAGTTCCATGCCGTAGGTCGCCACGCCGTGGGCGAGTTCGACGGCGAAGGACGGGATCATCTCGAGGCCCCGTTCCCCGGCCAGCCCCTCGGCATATTCCAGCGCGGCCTGAAAGTCGTGGCCGTGGACGACGAGTTCCGCGCCGAAGGCTTGCATGGCGGCGTTCTTCTCCACCGAATTGCCCTCGGGTACGACGATGACCGCGTCGATGCCGTTGGCCCGTGCGCCATAGGCGATGGATTGGCCGTGGTTGCCGCGGGTAGCGGCAATGACGCCGCGGATCCCGGGCTTCTGCGTTCGGAGATTCGCCATATGCACCAGCCCGCTGCGCACCTTGAAGGCGCCGGTGGGCGTGTGGTTCTCATGCTTCACCCAGACAGTCGTGCCGCTCGCGGCAGCCAGCAGCGGCCACGCATATTGCGGGGTCGGCGCCATGCCGGCGTACACCGTCTCGGCGGCGGCCTCGATCTCGGATTTGGTCGGCAGATTGCTCATCGCCGCGCTTTTACCACAGCTTACCGGCCCTTGAAGGGTGCAAGGGCTGCAACCCGGAGCCGTTCGTCATGACCGTTTTGAAATCGAGCCTCGACACGAAATCCGAATTGTTCGCGGAAAACACGGCCGCGATGGACGCCGCTGTCGGCGACCTGCGCGAGAAGGTCGGGCAGATTGAGCTGGGCGGCGGTGAGAAATCGCGCGCACGCCATCTGAGCCGAGGCAAGCTGCTGCCGCGCGACCGGATCAACACGCTGCTCGATGAGGGCGCGCCGTTCCTGGAATTCTCCCAGTTCGCCGGCTGGGAAATGTATGAGGATGTCGTGCCCGCGGGTGGCATCCTGACCGGCATCGGCCGGGTGTCGGGCCGCGAATGCGTGATCGTGGTGAATGACGCGACGGTCAAGGGCGGGACGTATTTTCCGATCACCGTGAAGAAGCATCTACGGGCCCAGGAGATCGCCCGGGAAAATAATCTCCCCTGCATCTATCTGGTCGATTCTGGTGGGGCGAACCTGCCCCAACAGGACGACGTGTTTCCCGACCGGGAACATTTCGGGCGGATTTTCTACAACCAGGCGACCATGTCGTCGGCGGGTATCCCGCAGATCGCCGCCGTGATGGGCTCTTGCACAGCGGGCGGCGCCTATGTGCCCGCGATGTCGGACGAGGCGATCATCGTCAAGGACCAGGGCACCATCTTCCTGGCCGGGCCGCCGCTGGTGAAGGCGGCGACGGGCGAAATCGTCTCGGCCGAGGATCTGGGGGGCGCGGATGTGCACACCCGTATCAGCGGCGTGGCCGACCACATGGCCGAGGATGACACCCATGCCCTGTCGCTGGTGCGTCGGATCGTGGCCAACCTGAACCGGCCCAAGCATGTGAGCCTGGAGTTGGCCGAACCGCGTGAACCGCTCTATTCGGCCGCTGAGCTGTACGGCGTCGTGAACGCCGATATCCGCAAGCCCTATGACGTGCGCGAGGTGATCGCGCGGATCGTCGACGGCAGTGAGTTCGACGAGTTCAAACCCCGCTATGGCGAGACGCTGATCACAGGCATCGCGCATATTCATGGCTACCCCGTGGGCATCATCGCCAACAACGGCATCCTGTTCTCGGAATCAGCCCAGAAGGGTGCGCATTTCATCGAACTGTGCAGCCAGCGCGGCATTCCGTTAGTCTTTCTGCAGAATATCTCGGGCTTCATGGTCGGCCAGAAATACGAGGCCGGCGGTATCGCCAAGGACGGCGCGAAAATGGTCATGGCCGTCGCCTGCGCCAACGTGCCCAAATTCACCGTGATCATCGGCGGCAGTTTCGGGGCCGGCAATTACGGCATGTGCGGGCGCGCCTACAGCCCGCGGTTCCTGTGGATGTGGCCGAACGCGCGGATCTCGGTGATGGGCGGCCCTCAGGCGGCGAACGTTCTGGCCCAGGTGACCCGCGATAATATCGAGGGGCGCGGCGAGACCTGGTCCGACGAGGACGAGGCGGAATTCAAACGCCCGATCGAGGAACAGTATGAGACCCAGGGCCATCCCTACTATGCCAGCGCCCGGTTGTGGGACGACGGGATCATCGACCCGGCCGACACACGGCGCGTGCTCGGTCTTGGACTTTCCGCGGCGTTGAACGCACCGATTGAGGAAACACGCTTCGGCGTGTTCAGGATGTAGCGATGAGTGATGATGCCATCAGACTGGATGTGTCGGGCGGGGTCGGCCGGATCACCATGGCCCGCCCGGAAAAGCACAACGCGTTCGACGACGGGCTGATTGCCGACCTGTCGGCGGCGTTCGAAGCGGCCGGCCGCGATGACGCGGTGCGGGTCGTCGTGCTGGAGGGTGAGGGCAAGAGTTTCTCCGCCGGGGCCGATCTCGGCTGGATGCAGCGGATGGCGGACTATTCCGACGCCGAGAACCTCGCCGATGCGCGCAAACTCGCCGGCATGATGCGCGCCCTGAATGAATTGCCGCGGCCGACCATCGCGCGGGTGCAGGGGGCCGCGTTCGGCGGCGGGGTTGGCCTGGTGGCGGCGTGCGATATTGCGCTGGCGTCCCAGGCGGCGAATTTCTGCCTGTCGGAGGCGCGCCTGGGCCTGATCCCGTCGGTAATCAGTCCCTATGTGGTGGAGGCGATCGGCGCGCGGGCGGCACGACGATACTTTCAAACGGCCGAGCGGTTTGATGCCGAAACCGCACATGTGCTCGGGCTGGTCCACGAAGTGGTGCCGCGCGAGCGGCTCGATGGGCGTTTGGAGGAGCTGATCGGCGTGCTGCTCGACAACGGCCCGGCGGCGATGGCGGCGTCGAAGGATCTGATCCGCAGGGTCGCGTCGGGTCCGGTCGACGATGCGATGGTCGAGGATACGGCGCAGCGAATTGCGGATATCCGTGCGACCGACGAGGGGCGCGAGGGCGTGAAGGCCTTTCTCGAAAAACGGAGGCCGAATTGGCAGACGAAGACAAAACCGTAAGCATCGGGATCAGTCACCAGGGTTGGCTGGGTGCCGTAGCTTTCTCGGCGGTCATTGTTCTGCTGGTCGCGGTGGGGGTGACCGATGTTCTCGGGCTTCTCACCATTATCATATTGGGGGCTGTGTTCGGCGCCGCGGGGCTATTCCTCTGGATGTTCCCGGGCAGCCGGTTTTTCGTCCTCGCCTTTGCCAACTCGCTGGCGATTTACACCAGTGTTTACTCGTTCCTGCACCTGACGAATTTCACGGGGGCGGCCCCATGGGCAATCGCCGTGGGTTACCTGCTGCCGATGTTCGTATTCCTGGCGGCGGTTGGTCTGAAGCGGGATGAGATCCGGCAGTTGTCGCGGGTCGAGGAGTTGCGGCGGGCAAGCCTGTCGGGACGGAAGTTCGTGTGGACATTGCCGATCTTCGCGATCGCGGCGGCAACCTTTGCGCTGCCGCGCCTTTCGCTCGACGCCGGGACGCTGAGCCTCGTCCTGGTCGGATCCATGGGCGTTATCACGGTCTTCGTGGCGGCGGTCAGCCGCCAGATAAGCCTTTTCCTGATCGATACGGGCCTGCTGTTCGACCAGTTCTTTGTCCGCACGGGCCGGCTTTTCCGGCCGGCGTTCGCGTTTTTCACCCTGTATTCCTTCATCGTCATCATGTTTGCCATGATCTTCAGGATCATGGACCGGCTCGCCGTCGATCCGGTCTTCCTCGTTGACGGCGCCCGGCATGCAATCAGCTTTTCCGACAGCCTGTATTTTTCACTCATCACCATGTCGACTGTCGGTTATGGCGACATCACGCCCGCTGGTGAGGCGGTCCGGGTTGTCGCGGCCATCGAGGTGATGCTTGGCATTCTGCTGTTCCTGTTCGGGTTTGCAGAAATCATGCGTTACGTCCGCGAAGCGGACAGTAAATCCGGAGACGACAAATGATCGAACGCCTGTTGATCGCCAACCGCGGGGAAATCGCGGTCCGTGTTGCACGCACGGCCAAGCGCATGGGTGTTCACGTGATCGCGGTCTACTCCGACACGGATGCGGCGGCGATGCATGTCGCCGTGGCGGACGAGGCCGTGCGGATTGGCCCTGATGCGGCGGCAGAGAGTTATCTGAACATCGATGCCGTGATAGCCGCCGCCCGCGAGACCCGGGCCGATGCGATCCATCCCGGCTATGGTTTTCTGTCGGAGAATGCGGAATTTGCGGATGCCTGCGGTGCCGCCGGAATTCGGCTCGTGGGACCGAGCGCCGCCGCGATGCGCGCGATGGGTGATAAGGCCGCCTCGAAGGATGTGATGGCGAAGGCCGATGTCCCGCTGATGCCGGGCTATCACGGGGCAGACCAGGACCCCGCCATATTGGCGGCGAAAGCAGCGGAGATCGGCTTTCCGGTTCTGATCAAGGCGTCCGCCGGTGGCGGCGGGCGGGGCATGCGTATCGTCGAGAGCGCCGGCGGTTTTGATGAGGCGCTCGCTGCGGCCCAGCGTGAGGCGCGGGGCGCCTTCGGTAACGACCGGGTGTTGATCGAGAAATATCTCACCACACCCCGGCATGTCGAGGTCCAGGTGTTCGGGGACGACCATGGCAACGTGGTGCATCTTTTCGAGCGCGATTGCTCCCTGCAGCGGCGTTATCAGAAGGTGGTGGAAGAAGCGCCGGCCCCGGGCATGCGCGACGAACGGCGCGCCGAAATTGGCGCGGCGGCGGTCGCGGCGGCGAAGGCGATCGACTATTCGGGTGCGGGCACGGTCGAGTTCATCGTCGATGCCACGACGGACGGTGCCAACGGGCCATTCTACTTCATGGAGATGAACACGCGTCTCCAGGTCGAGCACCCTGTCACCGAGTTCATCACCGGGCTGGACCTGGTCGAATGGCAGCTCCGCGTCGCCAACGGTGAGACCCTGCCTCTGGGGCAGTCAGATATCAGCCTGAACGGGCATGCCATCGAGGCCCGGCTCTATGCGGAAGACCCGACGCGCGATTTCCTGCCCGCGCCGGGCCATGTGGTCGCGTTTGAGGCGCCGGAAATGAGCCGTGCGGTTCGGATCGATACCGGCGTGAGGACGGGCGACGATATCGCCGTTTCCTACGATCCGATGATCGCCAAGGTCATCGCCCACGGCGCTGACCGGGACTCCGCGATCGCAGCGCTCGACCGCCTGTTGGCCGAACTTGTCTGCGTGGGGCCGGTGACCAATCAGGCATTCCTGCGTCGGGCCATTCGCCATCCGGCGTTCATGGCCGGCGCGATCGACACCGGGTTCATCGGCCGCCATGCGGGCGCCCT
The DNA here is from genome assembly GCA_027618305.1 of Pseudomonadota bacterium. GTDB lineage: Bacteria > Pseudomonadota > Alphaproteobacteria > UBA6615 > UBA6615 > UBA8079. The sequence goes on along the minus strand of JAQCFD010000071.1, from coordinate 3,275 downwards.
GATGCCGCGACGCGACGGCGTCCCCAATGGCGCCATCACAGCGGTCTGCGCTCGTATTTTCGATTCGCGCAGGCAGTCTGCGGCGGCGCGCGCGGACGCACGCGGCGAGCCGAACTCTCCCTGGGCCGCGTCCGACAGCTGGCGGGTAAATCTGCGGAACGGGGAAACGTTGATCTTTCGCGATGGTGAGGCGGAGGTCTCGGTCATCGCATTCCACGACGCGGGGCAGGTTGTGCTTGAGGCGCCGGACGGGCGCGCAATCGGGGTGGGCAATGAGCATGGCGGTTGGCGGGCATATGGGCAGGGAAACATCTTCTTTGCCGCCGCCGATGGCACCCAGATCCACCTCGAGCGTGTGGTCCCGGTCGAGGAAGCATCGGAACGCGCCGGCGCGTCCGGTGGCCTGACGGCACCGATGCCGGGCAAGGTCGTTCGGGTGATGGTCTCGGCCGGCGACAAAGTGAGCCGGGGGCAAACCCTGATGGTGCTGGAGGCGATGAAGATGGAGCATGCCATCACCGCACCCGGCGACGGCCAGGTGGCGGCGGTCTTTTTTGCCGAAGACGACCAGGTGGCCGAAGGCGCGGAATTGTTGCAACTCGAACCCGTGGAAGACTGAGATGGCACGACCGGACAGGGTGGAAATTGTCGACGTGGGCCCGCGTGACGGCCTCCAGGCGGAGCCGGGGATGGTCCCGACTGCCGACAAGATTGCGCTGATCGACAGGCTGTCCGAGGCCGGACTTCCGGCGGTCGAGGCGGGTGCGTTCGTGTCACCCAAATGGGTGCCGCAGATGGCCGACGCCACCGAGGTGTTGGCCGGTATTCGCCGGCGACCGGGGACGCGCTATCCGGTGCTCGTGCCCAACGCGCGGGGCCTTGAGGGCGCGATGGCGTCCGGGGTCGAGGAGATCGCAATATTCGGCGCGGCGTCGGAGACGTTCTCCCGGAAGAACATCAACTGTTCGATCGATGAGAGCCTCGAGCGATTTCGTCCGGTCGCAGCGTCGGCGCTGGCAGCGGGCATGAAGGTACGCGGATATATCTCCTGCGTGTTGGGTTGCCCCTATGAAGGCGATGTCCCCATCGAGAGCGTCGTGCGGGTCGCGCGCGAGCTGAGCGCGATGGGGTGCTACGAGGTGAGCCTGGGCGATACGATCGGCGTTGGCACGCCAGCGCGCGCGCGCGCCATGGTTGAGGCCGTCGCCGAAGTGGTGCCTGTTGAACGGATCGCCCTGCATTTCCACGATACATACGGCCAGGCGCTCGCGAATATTCTGTCTTGCCTTGAGGCCGGTGTGGCGACCGTGGACACGGCTGTTGCCGGTTTGGGGGGGTGCCCCTATGCGCCGGGCGCGTCGGGCAACGTCGCCACGGAAGATGTGGTTTATATGCTGGATGGCATGGGCATCGAGACCGGTGTGGATTTGACGAAGCTGGTCGACGCCGGGCGGTTAATCTGCAATGTGCTGGGGCGAGCGCCGACTTCGAAGGCGGCGCAGGCGATCCTCGCAAACGCCTGATTTTTTCGACATTTTGGAATGCACGCGTAAACCGTTTGGAAACCATTTTCTCCTAGATTTGTGGCGTGCTGGACATTTGGGCGGTGCGCCCGTTTTCTGTCTGGGCTTCTGGGGGAATTCGCATGAGCTATCAGCTCGAAAGCTTGCGAATACTGATCATCGACGACAATGCCCATATCCGGCAATTGTTGCGAACGATCCTGTATGCCGTCGGTATTCGCGCCATCGATGTGGCCGAGGATGGCGTGACCGGGTTCGATGCATTCTGTCGGCTCGAATATGACCTCGTTTTCACCGACTATGAGATGGAGCCGATCAGCGGCCTCGATCTCGCCGACATGATTCGAACGTCGCGCAAGAGCCCCAATCCCTATGTGCCGATCATCATGATCTCGTCTTATGCGGATGAGACGCGTATTCAGAGCGCGCGTGACCGCGGTGTGACCGAATTTCTGGCCAAGCCCTTCACGGTCGATGTGCTGATGTCACGACTGGAATCGGTGATCGAGAATCCGCGGCCATTTGTTCGGACAGACAGCTATTTCGGCCCGGACCGCCGGCGCAAACAGGATTCACGCTATGCCGGTCCGGAACGTCGGAAGGCGGACCTCGAAAAGGTCAATGTTTCTGTTCGTGACCTGTCCGAGCAGCAGCGCAACGCGCTCCAGGAAAGCCGGGCCAATGTTGCCAAAGTCGCCAAAGTCGCCAAAGTCGCCAACGACTAACCTTCCATTAACCTGGCTTGCCTACACTGTCGTGATGACGAGTATCGTCGCAACATGAGGCTATGATGGCTCAGGAAAGCCACGGAAACGGTCAATACCAGCTGATCACGCCGCCCAATCTTCTGAAAGCGAAGGTGGGCAAGGGCGGTGCCGGTGGTATCGATCCTGACCTTATTAAGAATGCCGAGAGCGTCATCGATACGATGGGCGTTGAGTTCGCGGGCTCGGTCGAACTCGAGACGGCGCGCATCATGAAACTGGCGATGGATTTTGAATCGGAGCCGGACAAGGCCGCGAAGATCCAGAAAAAAATACTCCGGGTCGCCCATGACCTGCGGGGGCAGGGCGCGACATACGGATATAATATTGTCTCCGATATCTCTGAATCGCTTTTTCGTTATACCGACGGTCTTTCGAGCGCTGCCGACATGAACGCGGACGTTCTGCGTGCGCATGCGGATGCCATGCGGGCCGTTGTCAAGAACGGGGTCAAGGGAGACGGTGGCGCGGTCGGGATCGATCTCGTCAAGTCGCTCGAAGCGCTTGCTTCGCGAAGGAAGGTTTAACCACAGGCACGGGTGGGACGTCCGGTTCACCTGAGATGGGGCCGCTGCTATGGTGCGGTCATGTCCGTTCATCTCGTTAAGCTTGCCGTTGGTATCGAGTCCATCGACCATCTGCGCGAGCGTCAAAAACAACGTATCGCTGATCGCACCGCCGCCGGAGACGGGCCGGTGTTACGCATTCTCACCCGCAACACGCCGCGCCGCGGTGACGATCTGCTGGCGGATAACGGCTCGCTTTACTGGGTGATCAAGGGGCGCATACTGGTGCGCCAGAAGATTATTGCGATCGAGCCGGCGACAGCGGAAGACGGCACGGCGCGCTGCGCGATACATCTCGATCACAAACTCATCCGCGTCCATTCGAAACGCTCTCGGCCATTTCAGGGCTGGCGCTATCTGGAAATCGAGAATGCGCCAGATGATCTGCCGGCCGATGCGGCTGCGGAACAGGAGCCGCCGCC
>JAQCFD010000070.1 GCA_027618305.1 Pseudomonadota bacterium | reverse complement strand
GGTGTCCTTGGTCTCGCCCCTCAGGAAGCCGGCGCTGTCGATGGCATCCCGGAAGGGGCCGTAAAACCCGGACGAAAATTTCGCGGCATAGGACATGAGGAGGATGCGGTCGTAGCCGCCCGCATCGAGCGCCTTGCGCAGGGCGCCGATGCGCCCGTCCATCATGTCGGATGGCGCAATGATGTCGCAGCCGGCCTCGACCTGAACCAACGCCTGGCGGCACAGCGCCTCGATGGTCTCGTCGTTGACCACATGGCCGTCGCGCACGATCCCGTCATGGCCGTCCGAGTTGAACGGGTCCAGCGCAACATCGCACATGACGCCGATATCCGGGTGTGCATCCTTGATCGACCGAATGGCCTGACACACGAGATTGTCGGGGTTCCAGGCCTCCGCACCGTCGGGGGTCTTCAGCTCCGCCGGCGTTGCGGGAAACAACGCAACGGAGGGAATGCCCAGCGCCTTGGCCTCGCCGACGGCGGCCGGCAGACGGTCGGGCGAATAGCGGATGACGCCCGGCATGGTCGGGATATCTTCGGTCCTGTCCTTGCCGTCACACACGAAGATCGGCCAGATGAAGTCATCCGGCGACAGCGTATTTTCGCGCACCATGCGGCGCGTCCAATCCCAGCGCCGGTTTCGACGCATGCGTGTCTGCGGAAAGACACCAACCGGTGTCGAGGGGCCGCGGGTCATGACCGCTCCTGAGCAATGTCTGAAAGGGCCGGAAACATAGCCGCAACCGGCCGTGGGACCAAGCCCTGCACACTTTCCTCATTTGACCGTCTGCGCTTATAGTTTCGGCAGGGATTTACGGGATTTTTCAAGAGTGACGCGCGCAGTTGAGCGAAACCAGTTAGGGGAGCAGGACATGGCGAAGCCGAAAGTCATTGTGAACATGTATCCGGTATTGCCGGCCGTGGACGAGGCGGACCGCGCTGCGCAGCGGCCGATCGGACGGAATTCCGAACTTTACAACACTGTGCTGCACGAAATGGTCGACATCGTCAAAGCCGCCGATGACCTTGGCGTTTGGGGCGTCAGCACCATTGAGCATCATCTCCATTCCGAAGGCTATGAGCTGGCGCCCAGTCCGGGGATCATCAATGCCATGTGGTCCCAGCATGTGAAGAACGCCCGTGTCGGGACCATCGGTTATGTCGCGGCGACACGCGATCCGATCCGCATGGCCGAGGAAATGGCGGTTATGGATCATGTGACCCAGGGCAAGTATTTCGCCGGGTTTGCGCGTGGTTATCAGGCCCGTTGGGCGCATATTCTGGGCCAGTATGTCGATGCCCAGGCGACGTCATCAGATGGCGGCGAGGTCGACGAACGCAACCGTGAACTGTTTGAGGAGCGTGTGCTGCAGGTTGTCGAGTGCTGGAAAAACGAGTCCGTCGCTTTCGACGGCAAGTATTACAAGGCACCCTATCCCTACGACACGGGCGTCGAAAATTTCCCCGCGGCACCGGTCGCACAACGCATGGGCGCGCCGGGGGAAATCGATGCTGACGGCACGACCGTGCGGCGTGTCTCGGTTGTCCCGAAACCCTACCAGGATCCCCACCCGCCGGTGTTCGTCGCGGTGAGCGCCAGCCCGGACTCGATCCGGTTCTGCTCGCGCAACGGATTCTCACCGGTGTATTTCACGCCGCTCGACCATCTGGTCGAACTTGCCAAAGTTTATGTGGACGAGGGCCAGAAGACCGGACGTGATCTGCAGTTTGGCGCCAACCAGACGATTGTGCGCTGGCCGCATTTCTCGCGCGACAAGGCGCATTTTCGTGAACAGCTCGCGGCCTATGACGCCGAGTTCTACAAGAACATCTATGGTTCCTTCTTCCCGTTTCTGGTCGATGGTGTCGACAGCGACGAGGCCATGGTCGACCGCATGGTTGATACGGGCATCTTCATCGGCGGGACGGTCGAGGACACGATCGCCGAATGGAAGCACACTTATGAGCGCATCCCGTCGGAATATATTTGCCTCATCTGGCACTATGCGATGTGCCCGAAGGAGAAGGTGATCGAGGAGCTGGAAATCTTCATGGAGAAAGTGCTTCCGGAGCTCGATATTCCAGACTTTGACCCGGTTCTGCCGGCAGAGTAGCAAGCTATTTTGGCTGGTTTCCGAGCCCCCAACGTTGGATGTGCAAGCCAGTGCGGTATTTCACCGGTGGATGATAGCGCGCTGGCGATTTAAGCCATCCTTAACCTGTGTCTGCGATCCTGCATGCTCCAATTAGCGCTCGGAACGCGGGAGATGCAGGCAATGAAACGAACATATCTAGCGACGATCGTCCTGCTTGAACGGATGCATCGGCAATTTCTTGAGGTGATCAAGGCCGAACTCGAAGGTCACGACATTCGTGACATCAACAACGTGCAGGCTCTGATCCTCTATAATATCGGCGGCGACGAGATGACCGTCGGAGAGTTGACACTGCGCGGCTACTATCTTGGTTCGAACGTGTCCTACAACGTCAAGAAAATGACCGAGCACGGTTATCTTCACCAGGAGCGCTCGTCCCATGATCGCCGCTCCGTGCGCGTGAAACTGACGGAGAAGGGCCTCGAGCTCAGCCGTCTGCTCGAACAGATGTTCGAGCGTCACGTGGAAGCGGTGGCGGGTTCGATCGACGAAGAGAAACTCGGTCTGGCCAACGAAAGCCTGCGGGACGTGGAACGGTTCTGGCTGCAGCAGCTGGGTTTCGGCCCGCGCGTTGCCGAGTTCTCCCGTGTGGAGACGGCAGCCTAGGCGTCCGCATACCTCCCGTATCCGATCAGATAGTAAAAAGGGGCGGCTGCATGCGCAGTCGCCCCCTTTTTATACGGTGATGTGGGTGCGCGTCAGGCCTGCAGATCGTTCGACAGCAGCGCCGTTGCGTCTTCGCCATGCTCGCTGAGCACATGCTTCAGTTTGCCCAGCGCCTTGGCCTCGATCTGGCGGATGCGTTCCTTGCTGACCCCGAAGCTTTCGCCGATCTCGGACAGAGTGTTTTTCTCCTCCGACAGAAATCGCCGAACGATGATCTGGCGTTCGCGGTCGCCCAGCGTGTCGAGGGCATCTTCCAGCCAGCCCGTGCGGACCTCGCCATCGTGATGCCAGGCCGTGATCTCTTCCGGGTTGGCGCCGTCATCTTCGAGCATGTCCTGAAACTCGAAGTCGTCCTCGTCGCCATAGCTTGCGTTGAGCGAGTTGTCGGGGCCGCCCAGATGGGCTTCCATGCGCACCACGTCCTTCGTCTTCACCTGGAGACGGTCGGCAACACGTTCGCGGTCTTCGTCGGTCAGCGTGCCGTCCGGACCCGTTGCCAACTGGGCGCGCACCTTGCGGAGATTGAAGAACAGACGACGCTGCGCCGGCGTTGTGGCGACGCGGACGATCGACGTGTTTCGCAGGATGTGGTCCTGGATGGCGGCCATGATCCACCAGGATGCGTAGGTGGAGAAACGGGCATTGTGGGACGGATCGAAGCGCTGCGCGGCTTCCATCAGGCCGATATTGCCTTCCTGTACGAGATCGCCGACCGGCAGGCCGTAGCCACGGAATTTCCAGGCGATACGAAGTACGAACCGCGCATAGGCTTCGATCAGTTCATGGAGGGCGGATTCGTCCTGATCTTCGCGCCAGCGGCGGGCCAGATCAAACTCATGCTCCCGTTCCAGGATGGGGGCCTGCATGACGGCGTTGGCGTAGCGACGGTTTCCGCGTTCGATTGCCTGTGATGCAAATGCAGCCATGATTTTCAGTCCTTTGACAAATCGGGGCGGGGGGCTATATCCCGCAAGGATAAACAACGCTTATGGTTTCGACTCGATACAAATAAAACATAAGCATGCTTGACGACGGTTGCAAGGTACTATCGACTCGATATTATCCATTCGATATACGTCAAAGCCATATTCGAGCAGATTTAAGAGTTTTGAGAACAAGCTAGTATGTGCGCACAAGCCACTGATAATATTGACAAAGACGAGCTTTTACGGCTCCTGGACCGTCTTGGCAGGATGTCACGTGGGTTGCAGTATTGTCATGGCTTGAACCCGGCACAGTGGGACTGTCTGCGCTTTATCGGGCAGGCGAATCGCTTCTCGCGGACGCCCGGCGCATTGGCATCCTTCCTCGGGACGACCAAGGGGACGGCGAGCCAGACGCTGAATGCACTGGAGAAGAAGGGCTATCTCAGCCGCGTTCCGGATCCCGACGACCGCCGGGTACGCCATATTGAACTGACCGATCTCGGCGCGCGTTTGCTGGATGAGGATCCACTCAACTGCCTCGACAAGGCGATTTCCAATTTGCCGCGGGAGACCGTGGACACCATGGCTGCGGGTCTGACGCGGCTCTGCGCCGATATGCAATCACGGTGCGGCGGGCAGGATCTGGGTATCTGTCAGACCTGTGGCCATCTCGAAGGCACGACGGCGACCGGCAACATTATGTGCGGCCTCAAGCAGGCGGAGCTCACCGGTGAGGATGCCAAGCGCTACTGCATAAACTTCATGCCGGACGCCGATACCGAAAGCCGCTAACGGTCTCGGCCGGTCGGATCAGGCGCCGGTAAACGCCTGCAGGCCGGTCTGCGCCCGGCCGAGGATCAGGGCGTGAATATCGTGGGTGCCTTCATAGGTGTTCACGGATTCCAGATTCATCACATGCCGGATGACGTGGTACTCGTCGGATATGCCGTTGCCGCCATGCATGTCGCGGGCGACCCGCGCGATGTCGAGTGCCTTGCCCGCATTGTTGCGCTTCATCAGGGAGATCATCTCCGGCGTCGACTTGTCTTCGTCGATCAGCCGGCCGAGACGCAGGCTGCCGTGCAGACCCAACGTGATCTCGGTCTGCATATCCGCGAGCTTCTTCTGGATGAGCTGGTTCGCAGCCAGCGGGCGGCCGAACTGCTTGCGCTCCATCGTGTAATCGCGTGCGGCGTGCCAGCATGCCTCGGCCGCGCCCATGGCGCCCCAGGAGATGCCGTAACGCGCCTTGTTGAGGCAACCGAAGGGACCACCCAGCCCGCGGGCGTTCGGCAACTTGTTCTCTTCCGGCACGAAGATCTCATCCATGACCACCTCGCCGGTGGCGGAGGCGCGCAGGGAGAACTTCCCTTCGATCTTGGGGGTCGAGAGACCTTTCATGCCGCGTTCCAGGATGAAGCCGCGAATGACACCCTCATCGTCCTTCGCCCAGACGACGAACACGTCGGCGATCGGCGCGTTGGAAATCCACATTTTCGCGCCCGACAGGGAGAAACCACCATCGACCGACTTCGCGCGGGTCACCATGCCGCTCGGGTCCGAGCCATGGTCGGGCTCCGTCAGCCCGAACGCGCCGACCCATTCGCCGGTTGCGAGCTTTGGGAGATACTTCATGCGCTGCTCTTCCGAGCCGAACGCGTAGATCGGCCACATCACCAGGGATGACTGCACCGACAGTGCCGAGCGGTAGCCGGAATCGACCCGCTCGACCTCGCGCGCGATCAGCCCGTAGCAGACATGGTTCACGCCCGCGCAGCCATAGTCCTCCGGCAGGGTCGAGCCCAGCATGCCGAGTTCGCCGAACTCGTTCATGATCTCGCGATCGAAGGTCTCGTTGCGGTTGGCCTCAATGATCCGCGGCAGCAGCTTTTCCTGGCTATAGGCCCGCGCCATGTCGCGCACCATCCGCTCGTCTTCGCTCAGCGCGTCATCCAGCAGAAGCGCGTCGTCCCACTGGAAACGCGGCCGGTCGCCCGCCGCCTTCGGTGAACTCGCTGTGTCGGTCGCGAGACTCATGATCGGATACTCCTATGCAGAACAGATGCGTCCACGGACCAGACGATCTAAAGGTTAACTTGAACCAGAAACGGTCCTTGCGATGCCAGACCGGCATCGAGCGCCGACGCAAGTCGCTGCGCTTCATCCGCGCATACCGCCTCGACGCCCATGCCCTGAGCCAACGAAACCCAGTCGAGATTTGGACGATCCAGCGACAACATGTCGATCGCGCGCGGGCCGGGATTACGGACGCCGACATTGGTCAGCTCGCCGCGCAGGATGTTGTAGCTGTTGTTGGCGAACACCAGAACCGTGATGTCGAGATTCTCGCGGGCCATCGTCCACAGCGACTGCACCGTGTACATGCCGCTCCCGTCGCTCTGCAGCAGGATGACCTTTCGGTCCGGGCAGGCGATCGCGGCGCCGACGGCCACCGGCAATCCATAGCCGATGGACCCGCCTCGGTTGTTGAGCCAGTCGTGCGGCGGCGCCCCGGCCGTCTCGAGAAAGAAATCGCGTCCCGTGGTGATGCTTTCATCCACCACGATGGCATTCTCCGGAATCTTGTTCCCCAGCACCGCCGCAATCGTTTCGGGCGTGTTGGGGCCCGACGGCACATCGGGGCGCCGGGGTGGCGCGATCAGCGCGGCTTCGGATTGGCGCGCGCCGAGTTCGTCGGCCAGCGCCGCGAGTGCGCCTTCGATATCCGCGTCATTTCCGGCCAGTTCCGCGGTCCGCGCGCCGTCGGGCAGTAACCGGCTCGGTTTGTCGGGATAGGCGAAGAAGGCCACCGGTTCGCGCGCGCCCACCAGCACCAGATCACCTGCGTCCTGCATGACCGGCAATGCCTTGTCCACGGGATACGGAATGCGATTGATCCGAATACGCCCTGCACCGCGCTCCAGCCGCGTGTTCGACCATTCCGTGAGCACCCCGCAACCTGTTTTGGCGACAATACGGCCGACGAGGTCGAGCGCACGGCTCCGCAACGCACGGCCGCCGAGCATCAGTGTCGTGCGGTCGCCGCTGCTCAGCATCCTGGCCGCAGCGGTCACGGCGTCTTGCGACACCGGTACCGGACGCGTCGCGGCCGGCGTCTCCGCCACCGTTGCCGCCGGCCCCCATGCCGTATCGGCCGGGAGGATGAGCGTTGCGATCTGTCCCGGGACGGCATTGGCGGCCGCAATCGCCGCGGCGCCATCGGCTGCGACGTTCTGCGAGTTCGCCGAGGTCCGCACCCAATGCGACATGGGGCGCGCCAGGCCCTCGATATCGGATGTCAGCGGCGCATTGTAGGCGACGTGATAGGTCGCATGCTCGCCGACGATGTTCACAACCCCGCTGTCGGCCTTCTTGGCGTTGTGAAGATTGGCGAGGCCGTTGGCGAGACCGGGCCCGAGATGAAGCAACGTCGATGCCGGCCGGTCGGTCATCCGGTAGTAGCCGTCGGCCGCACCGGTCGCCACGCCCTCGAACAGGCCGAGCACACAACGCATGCCGGGAATCTTGTCCAATGCGGCCACAAAATGCATCTCGGACGTGCCGGGGTTGGCAAAACAGACGTCCACGCCACCCGCGATGAGTGTTTTCACCAGGCTTTCGGCACCGTTCATTGAATAGCATCCGGGTTGGTCGTGTCGTCGCCATTCATCACGGAAAGTTCCAGCGACAAGAGCGCGGCAACATAAACGCCAAACCCGCTCCGGTGAAATACCGATTGGCTACAGCCCCATACTCAAAGGGCATGGTGCTAACAAAGACACCGGTATCCGCACAGACAAAGGGGTATGGGCCGAACACGCAGGTTTCCTTCCACAAACGGAAGATTGACCTCTACGGCGCGACATCAAAAAAAGGCATGACTTGCCAGCCGCCGCCCCCATAAGCTGCAAGACATGGAATCGCGTCAGTTGAGATATTTCTCCGAGATCGCGGAGGCCGGCAGTTTTACGGCGGCCGCCGCGCGGCTGCACATCGCGCAACCGGCGCTGAGTCGCCAGATCGCCGCGCTGGAGCGCGACCTGGGCGTGGCGCTTTTCATCCGCCAGCCCAGCGGGGTCGCGTTGACCGCGGCCGGTGAGATCCTGCAGCGCCATGCCGAGGCGATACGGTTGCAGGCCGCGCGCGCCCGACAGGAGATCGCCGATGCCGGCGGCGACGCCAGCGGCTGGATCTCGTTCGGCACCAACCCCTCGCTCGGCAAGCTGCTGTTCGGCGCGGTCGCAGAAGCCATCACCGACCGGTATCCGCGGATGCGGGTCAGCTTCATGGAGGGTGTCGGCGCACAGCTGCTGAACCGCGTGCACGACGGCACGCTGGATCTTGCGATCACATCCAGACCGGCGCATGCGCCCGGGATCGAGTTCCGCAATCTCTTCTCGGAACCCGTCTTCGTCATCGCCGCGGAGGACAAGCCGGCGCTGCCGCGCCTCTCGAGCTGGGAGGATATGGGCGGGCTTCCCCTGGTGGTGACCAACCAGCAGACGAGTATTGCTTCCTGGGTCGAGGAGCAGTCGGGTCTCGCACGGACCGACCTCGACCTGCGTTTCCGTGTCGAGAGCGCACAAGCGGCGCTCGATATCGTCAGACGCGGACTGGCCTATGGCGTGGTGCCGCAATCGGCGCTCGATGAACCTGGTGCGCGCGGCGGCTTGCAAGCGAAGCCGCTCGAATCCGTCAAACTCGAGCGCTACCTCGCCTGGTCGCGCGAGCGTGACGCCGACAACGCCTTCGTTGCGTTCGGAGAAATCGTGACATCGGTGGCGCGGACTGTTTTCACACCCGATGCGTAAGAAGCGCGAACGGGGCCAAAATACCCGATGCCGTAACGGCATGGGGTGTGCGCCAAAATGATATTATCCCTTCATGGACCGGCGCTCTAGGCTGCATGGCTCACACACGCAATTCCGGAGGAAAGCGCAATGAAATCGATCGAAATAACACCCGAGGCCATGGCGAAACGCGCCGCACGCTTCGAAGACCTGGTGCCGTACAAACAGCAGCATGACGCGAGCACAGGCATCCCGTCCGCCGTCGTCGAGAAGCTGACCGCGCACAACGTCTACCCGATCATGGTGCCCGAGGCCTACACCGGGCGTAGCGCGATGGCGCCGATCAAGGCCGGCGAACACACCGTGGTGGCAATCGCCGAATGCCCGCCGGGAGACGGACCGGGCCTGCACAACCATGAAATCACCATCGAGAACTTCTTCTGCCTGCAGGGCCGGTTCGAAGTGACCTGGGGCGATGCGGGCGAACACCGCATGGAACTCGGCCCCCTCGATTTCGTTTCCGTACCGCCGGGCGTGAGCCGTGCCTTTCGCAACATCTCCGACGAACTCGGACGCCTGTTCGTGGTCATCGAGACGCAGGACGCGACCAGCAACGACCGGGTAGCCTATGCGCCGTCCGTCGCCGACGAGGTCGAGCAGGACTTCGGCGCCGACACTCTCAAGCGGCTCAAGGACATCGGGTTCAAGTTCGACGCCGGCGTCGACACGTAGACGCACCGTGAAAGTCGTTCGATTCCACGAATTCGGCGGGCCCGAGGTCCTGAAAGTCGAGAACATAACCGATCCCGTACCGGGCCCCGGCGAAGTTCGTGTGCGCACCGAGGCGATCGGGGTCGGCGTCCCTGACATCCTGATGCGCCGGGGAAACTATGACTGGATACCGTCCCTGCCGGTGATCCCCGGCAACGAGCTGGCAGGCAGGGTCGATGCCGTGGGCGACGGCGTCAGCAGCGTCGCCATCGGCGACCGGGTCTATGTCAATTCGCGCGAGTTGCCGGAACGCGGCGGCGGGTATGCCGAGGCGGTCGTCGTCCCCGCCGACGCGGTGCTCGCCATGCCCGACAATGTCGATGCCGCCCAGGCGGTCGCGCTGGGCAACTATCAACTGGCCTGGCTGTTGCTGAACTATGCCAGCGCACCGCGAGCCGGCGAGCGCATCCTCGTGCACGCGGCTGCAGGTGGCGTCGGCAGCGCGGTGATCCAGGTCGCGAAAAGCATGGGCCTCGGGGTATTCGGCATCGCCGGTTCGAAGGAAAAGGCGGACTATGTGACTGAACAAGGCGCCGATGCGGTGATCGATCGCAACGCCGAGGATGTCGGCACACGGGTTGCCGAACTGACCGGCGGTGAAGGCGTCGATTACATTTACGATTCCGTTGCCGGGCCCGGCCTTTCGAAAGATTTTGGCATGCTCGCCCCGATGGGGACGGTGATCATGTTCGGCTATCTCGGCGGCGATCCGGATCCGGACCTGTTCACCCACATGCGCGCGAAGTTCGGCGACAGCGTCGGCTTTCGCCTGTTCAGCATCCATGTTCTCGATGACAAGCCTGTCATTCGCCGCGGCGCCATGAAATCCGCCATGGCAGCGCTCGCCGCGGGCGAGATATCGCCGCATATCCACACAACGATGCCGCTCACCGAGGCGGCGGCGGCGCACCAGCTGATCGAGGGCGGCAACGTCACCGGCAAGGTCGTGCTGGTGCCGTAAGGCAAACCCTCGATACCGATAAGTAAGAAAGACAAACCCATGAAGATCGTTCGGTTCCACGAATATGGCGACCCCGACGTGCTTCGCGTCGAGGACGCGCCCTTGCCGGTCCCGGGACCTGGCGAGGTGCGCGTGCGGGCCGAGGCGATCGGCGTCGGCGCGCCCGACATTCTCGTGCGCACGGGGACCGACGTCAAAACCTGGCCGCTCCCGATGACCCCTGGCAACGATATGGCCGGAATCGTCGACGCCGTCGGCGAGGGTGTCACCCGCTTCCGGGAAGGCGACCGGGTCTATGTCGCATCGCGCGAGCTGCCCCTGCGCGGCGGCAACTACGCCGAGGCGCGTACGGTGCCGGCGAACGCACTCTTCGCCATTCCCGATGGTGTCGCGGCGGACCAGATCGTGGCGCTGGGGAATTATCATGTCGCCTGGATGCTTCTGAACCACGCCGTACAGCTGAAGCCTGGCGACACTATCCTGATACATGCCGCGGCTGGCGGAATCGGCAGCGCGCTGGTCCAGCTCGCCAAGCTGCACGGCTTGACCGTATTCGGCATCGCCGGCGGGCCCGACAAAGCGCGCTACGTTACCGAGATGGGGGCCGACGCCGCTATCGATCGCCACGTGGACGATGTCGGCGATCGCGTCGCCGCGCTGACGGCTGGAAACGGGGTCAATTGCATCTTCGATTCGGTCGCCGGACCCGCATTCTCCCGAAACTTCGACATGCTTGCGACGGCGGGCACCCTGGTCCAGTTCGGGTTCCTGGCGGGGCAGCCGGACCCGGACATTCACACGGCCATGGCGCGCGATTTCACCCGGAACCTGACGTTCCGGATCTTCAGCATTCACTATTTCGACGACAAGCCGGATATCCGGCGCGCGGCGATGGAACAAATGATCGAGGCGCTGGCCGCGGGCCGGATCAACCCGCGCATCCACGCCCGCATGAAACTCGAAGATGCCGCCGCGGCGCACCGCGTGCTTGAAAGTGGCACCGTGATCGGCAAACTCGTCCTGATCCCCTGACTGCCGGCGCCCTGACCGCAGCAAATCCGATTTTGATGCAAAACCGGACAGTGCCCCGGCTATGATCCGCCTGGACCGGACTTTGAGGGGTATATTTCCATGAACCAAATCGATCTGAAGGGCCGCCATGCCATCGTCACCGGCGGCGCCAAGGGCATAGGCCAGGCCATCGCGGCCCGCGCCCTGTCGTCCGGCGCGCGCGTGACCATCTGGGACATCGACGTTGCGCGAACGGACCAGACCATCCAGGAACTGGGTGCGGGCGACAACCTTCGCGGCGACAGGGTCGACGTCACCGACCCGAACGCCATCGCGCGCGGCCTCGACGACGCCATCGCGGCCTTCGGCAAGGTGGATATCCTGGTCAACAATGCAGGCTCCGTCGGCACCGTGGCCAACCTCTGGGAGCAGCCGGTCGAGAACTGGCAAAGGATGCTCACCCTCAACCTCACCAGCTCTTTTCTTTGCTGCCGCGCGGTGACGCCACACATGATCGAAAACGGCTACGGACGGATCGTCAACATCGCCTCGAACGCCGGCAAGATGGCGACGCTGCAGAATTCGCCCTACGCCGCGGCCAAGGCGGGGGTCATCAGCATCACCAAGACGCTGGCCAAGGAGACGGCCCGAACGGGTGTCCTGGTGAACGCGGTGGCACCCGGGGGTGCCAATACGGAGCTGTTCGACGGCCTGCCCGCCGAATATGCGCGCCAGATCGCCTCGGCGATGCCGCTCGACCGCCTGATCGAACCCCACGAGATCGCGGCGCTGGCCGTCTGGGCGGCGTCCGAAGACTGCTCCGGCACAACCGGTGCCGTTTTCGACATTTCGGGCGGCCGTGCGGATTACTAGCGGACAGTCCATCCACCTCAGTAGGGACGGCCGTCCTTGTGGGTGAACACCCACTGCCCCGCCCCGTCCAGCGTGGCCTGAATGTCATCCTCGGGATAATGTCCGGAATCGCCGGGCATCCGGTCACCAATCTCCAGATACCGCACCGGTGCGTCGGTCAGGTTTCGGAGTTGATGCGCTTCGCCGCCGGCCGGAAAGCCCGCACACATGCCCGGCGAAAGAAGCATCTCCCCGCGCTCGGTCACCAGTGTGGGCGATCCTTCCAGAATGTAGATGAATTCATCCTGATGGCTGTGCGCGTGGAGCAATGCCGACTCCCCGCCAGGCGCCAGCTCGGTGAGGTTGACGCCGAAATTCTTGAGCCCGAACGCATCGCCCAGTTGGCGCTTGGTACGCCCCGCCATCCGGCTGAAGAACGGTTCGGGATAGTTTGACGGCTTTGTCCGCGGCGGCACCAGTTCGGCCATAAGCGCTGCGGGGACAGGAGAATCTTCAG
>JAQCFD010000069.1 GCA_027618305.1 Pseudomonadota bacterium | reverse complement strand
GCCGCATCCGATGATCCTGCGGTCGCGGCGATCACCGGGGATTTGGCCAAGGACCAGACCATGCAGGCCCTGCTTGAGGGCGTCTTCGGAAACAGCGGTTTCCTCGGCCAATGCCTTGTTCGCGATATCGCGTTTGTACCGGTGATTTTCAACGAGGGCTTCGATCACGCCTTCGACAGCGTCATGCATGATCTCGCGGCCGTCGACCCGGCGGCGAGTTTTGCCGATACGGGCATCATGCTGCGTCGCGCAAAACGGCGCGTCTCCCTCCTCACGGCACTCGCCGACCTGTCGGGCAACTGGCCTCTGGCTACGGTCACCGAACGGTTGAGCCAATTCTGCGGCGCGTCTCTGTCTGCCGCGATCCGGCATCTTCTGGCGGCAGAGCATGTGCGCGGGCGACTTCAATTGCCGCATCCGGATTCTCCCGAAACGGATTCTGGATACATCGTGCTCGGCATGGGAAAACTCGGCGCGTTCGAGCTCAACTACTCCAGCGATATCGACCTGATCGTGCTGTACGACCAGGACGTCGTGCCCGCGGCGGATGCCGACAAGATGCAGCAGAGTTTGGTGCGTATGACCCGCGACCTCGTCAAGTTGATGGATGAGCGCACCGGCGAAGGTTACGTCTTTCGCACCGATCTCCGATTGCGCCCGGACCCCGGCGCCACGCCCGTCGCACTCTCTACTTTTGCCGCCGAGACCTACTACGAAAGTCTGGGACAGAACTGGGAGCGCGCGGCCATGATCAAGGCACGGCCTGTGGCCGGCGACATCGCCGCCGGACACCGGTTTCTGGAGACCCTGCAACCCTTCATCTGGCGACGGCATCTGGATTTCGCGGCCATCGAGGACATTCAGTCGATCAAGCGGCAGATCCATGCGCACAAGGGCGGCAGCACCGTCGCCATCGCCGGCCACAACGTCAAACTGGGGCGCGGCGGCATTCGCGAGGTCGAGTTCTTCACGCAAACCCAGCAGCTCATCTGGGGTGGCCGCGATCCCGAACTCCGATCCCCCTTCACGGTGGCGTCCATAGAAGCACTCGTCGCGGCGGAGCGCGTCGCAGCCCACGTCGCGCGGGACATGATTGAAGCCTACCGGTACCTGCGCCGGCTCGAACATCGCCTGCAAATGGTCGACGACCAGCAAACCCATAGTCTGCCTGACACTGACGAAGGGCTGGAAGCCATCGCGGCGTTCATGGGCTACGCCGACCGGAAAAGTTTCGAAGCGGAACTGATGCGTGCCCTGCGGACGGTCGAGCATCACTATGCCGAGCTTTTCGAGGAATCGAACTCGCTCAGCGGCAGCGGTGCGCTGGTTTTCACCGGTGGCGAAGATCATCCGGACACGCTTGCCACCTTGCGAGAAATGGGTTTTTCCGACCCTGAAACCATCTCGTCCGCCGTTCGTGCCTGGCACGCCGGGCGCCATCGCGCGACGCGCAGCACCCGTGCGCGCGAGATCCTCACCGAGCTGATGCCGGCCATCCTCGACGCCTTGTCGAAGACGTCAAACCCGGACTCTGCGTTCCGGCGGTTCGACGAATTGATCGGCGGACTGCCCGCCGGAGTACAACTCTTCTCACTGTTTCAGGCGAACCCTTCATTGCTGTCCCTCGTCGCGGAGATCACCGGCGGAGCGCCGCGCATGGCGGAGTGGCTGGCGCGCAATCCGCTGCTGCTCGATGGCGTATTGGCCACGGATTTCTTCGATACCCTGCCCGACACGGCAGAAATGGCAGCAGACCTCACGGAACGCATGTCGCGGGCAAACGACATGCAAGATGTCCACGACATCGCCCGGCGCTGGGTGAACGACGCGAAGTTCCAGGTTGGCGTCCAGATCCTGCGGAACAAGATCGACATCGACCGCGCGGACCGGGCGTTTTCGGATATTGCCGACACCGCCATCCGCGGTCTGCTCCCACCGATTCTCGAAGAATTCACTCAGCAGCATGGCCATTGTCCGGGAAGCGGCTTCGCCGTGCTCGGACTCGGCAAACTCGGCGGCCGCGAACTCTCGGCAACATCGGACCTCGATCTTGTTTTTCTCTATGACAGCCCGTCGACCGACAGCGAAGAGCCGGTTGCGTCCGATGGCCTCAAACCCCTGTCGATCTCCCACTACTACCAGCGGCTGGGACAGCGCGTCGTCAACGCCATAACAGCGCTGACCGGTGAAGGACGCCTGTATGAAGTCGATATGCGCCTGCGGCCGTCAGGCAACGCGGGGCCACTGTCGGTCAGTCTCGAAAGCTTCGCCGCCTATCAACGCGAAAGCGCATGGACCTGGGAGCATCTGGCGCTGACCCGCGCGCGCGTGGTCTGTGCAGACCCCGATTTTACGCTGCGGATCGAGGCGGAGTTGCACACCGCGCTAAAGGCCGAGCGACCGGCCGACGACCTCCTGATCGCGGTGGCGGAGATGCGTGAACGCATGGCGAAGGAGAACGGCACGGACAACGCCTGGAGCGTCAAGCATGTGCGCGGCGGGCTCGTCGATTGTGAATTCATTGCCCAGTATCTTCAGCTCCGCCACGCCCATGACAAACCGGAAGTCCTCGATACCGGCACGTCGGCGGCGTTTGGCAAACTTCGCGACGCCGGCTGTCTTGAACCGGATATCGCAGCTGACCTCATTGAGGCCACCTGCCTCTGGCGGCGCCTGCAGGGCTTGCTTCGGCTCACCCTCGAAGGCAGCCACGACCCGGAAGTTTTCCCGGCACCTCTTCAGCAGAAGCTGGCGGATGCTGCAGGCGTCGAGGACTACGAAACGCTGGACAGGCTGGTACACGAAACGGCGGACCGGACCTATAGTCACTTCAACGCGATCATCGCCGACCCCGCGAAAGCCATCGCGGCCGCGCGGGACGACCACTCAACCGGAGATACAGAAACATGAGCGTTAAAGAAGGCGGCAAGGCACCCGCATTTTCGATGCCGACGGACGGCGGCGCCACGGTGGCCCTGAAGGATTTGAAAGGCCGCCCGGTCATTCTCTATTTCTATCCGAAGGATTTGACCCCTGGCTGCACCACGGAGGCCTGCGACTTCCGTGACCTCTCACCGGACTTCTCGAAGATCGACGCCGAAATCGTGGGTGTCTCGAAAGACAGTGTGAAGCGTCATGACAACTTCAAGGCCAAGCATGAGCTGCCGTTCTCGCTCGCGAGTGACGAAGACGGCGACGTGTGCGAGCGTTATGGCGTTTGGGTCGAAAAAAACATGTACGGACGCAAGTATATGGGGATCGAGCGCGCGACGTTCCTGATCGACGCCAAGGGCGTGGTGCGGAAAATCTGGCGCAAGGTAAAGGTCAAAGGCCATGCGGAAGACGTACTGGAAGCCGTGAAGGCACTTTGACCGGCATCACGGAAACCGCGCTTCCGCTGTCTCCGCCCCTTCACGCCGCAAGCTCTCTCGTCGACGCGGCCAACGCGGTTCTGAACACGGCGGATGCGCATGCGAAATGCGCCGCGACGGCTGCGTTTGCCGCACAATGGCGTGACGGCCAGATCGCACGGATCGGCGACGCACCGCCGCCCGACCGGCCACAACGCCCCGCCAAACCGGCCCTGCTGCAACCTGCCGACGTGCCGCGGCGGAAGATCAACCGCGGCACAGCCGGCCGGATCGCCCAGCTCCACGCCCTCGCCCACATCGAACTGAACGCGGTCGACCTGGCATGGGACATCATCGCGCGGTTCAGCGGGTGTGACCTGCCGCGGACTTTCTATGACGACTGGGTTCTGGTCGCGGATGAAGAAGCCAGACACTTCGGATTGCTCGCCGACAGGCTTGCCTATTTCGATGCCGCGTATGGCGACCTTCCAGCCCATGACGGGCTCTGGGATTCTGCAGTCGAGACCAGCCACGACCTGGCGGCGCGGCTGGCGGTGGTGCCCCTCGTGCTCGAAGCCCGCGGCCTCGACGTGACACCGATGATGATCGCGAAACTCCGCACCGTGGACGACGCAGAAACCGCCGCCCTGCTCGAGATCATCTACCGCGACGAAATCGGTCATGTCGAGATCGGCCACCGCTGGTTTGCGTTCGAGTGCGCCCGCCTGGGCCTGGACGCCCCGCTCCATTGGCGCAACCTGGTTGCGCGGCATTTTCGCGGCGCCCTCAAACCACCCTTCAACATCGAGGCCCGGGATGCTGCAGGTCTACCCCAGGACTGGTATCTGACGGTGCCTGCACAGTGACAACAACGTGAGCGCTCCCACCGACAAACCCTCCGCCGACGACGCGGCGCTGCAGCGTGAGCGCTCACTGGCGATGGTTTTGCTGTTTATCGTCCCGGCCCTGTTCACCACCAACGTGATCATGGCGCGTGCCGTGAACGACACGGTGCCCCCGTTTGCGCTGGCCTACTGGCGTTGGATGCTCGCATTCCTGCTGTTTCTGCCGATTGTCGGCCCGGATCTCTGGCGCCATCGCGCCGCAATCGCGGCGGAATGGCGCGATCTTCTCGTGCTCGGCATCCTCGGCATGGGGATATGTGGGGCCTTCGTCTATATTGGCGCCGACACAACCAGCGCCACGAACATCGGGCTCATCTTCGGCACCGCCCCCATCCTCATCGCGGGGGCCTCCACACTCATGTATGGCGAACCGATGGGCCGGGCCAAGGCTATGGGCATCTTCATTTCGCTGTTCGGCGTTCTGATTATTGTGTTCCGCGGGGACATCGGGGCGCTGCGTTCCCTTACGTTCGTCCCGGGCGACATGTGGATCGTGTGTTCGGCTCTCGCCTGGGCAATCTACTCGGTCATGCTGCGCCACCGGCCTGGAACACTGCCCAACCGGGTCCGGTTCTCCGCGACAATGCTGTTTGGTGCGCTGGCCCTGTTGCCGTTCTATATCGCGGAGTCCGTCAAGGGCATCGTCCCCACGCTGAATACGGAAACCATCGTCGCGGCTCTGACCGTCGCCATCGTTCCCGGGCTCGGGGCATATCTGGGCTATGCGCGTATTCAGCGCTCGCTGGGTGCCGGGTCGACAGGCCTTATCCTGTACCTCGCACCGAGCTATGCCGCCTTGTTCGGATGGATCTTGCTGGGCGAAACCCTGGAGCCCTACCACTTCGCCGGCGCAGCCCTGATCCTGCCCGGAATTTTCCTGTCGACACGTCGCGTGAGGAAACCGGACGCCTAGCCTGCATCCGCGCCGCCGCCATTGCTCTCACCAGCACCCTTGCCGAGTTCGGCCGCCAACGAGGCCTCCAGATACTTGTCGATGTCGCCGTCGAGCACAGCTTGGGCATTCCCGGATTCCACATTCGTGCGCAGATCCTTCACCATCTGGTACGGGTGCAGCACATAGGATCTGATCTGATGGCCCCAGCCGATATCGGTCTTCGTATCCTGCTCCGCCTGGGCTTCCTGCTCGCGTTTCTGCAATTCATGCTCATACAGGCGCGCGCGCATCATCGACATCGCCTGCGCCCGATTGCGATGCTGTGAGCGATCATTCTGACACTGAACCACAATGCCCGTGGGCAAATGGGTGAGCCGAACCGCGCTGTCGGTCTTGTTCACATGCTGGCCACCGGCGCCCGACGCGCGATAGGTGTCGACGCGCAGATCCTTGTCTTCGATCTCAATCTCGATCGCGTCATCGATGACCGGATAGACCCAGGCCGAGGCAAAACTGGTATGTCGGCGCGACTGGCTATCGAAGGGTGAAATTCGAACCAGGCGGTGTACCCCCGATTCCGTCTTCAGCCAGCCATAGGCATTGGGACCGACAATCCGGAATGTCGCGGATTTGAGACCCGCTTCCTCGCCGGCACTCTCTTCGATCCATTCGACCTTATAGTCATGCGCTTCGGCCCAGCGCAGATACATGCGCGCCAGCATCTCGGCCCAATCCTGGGATTCTGTGCCACCGGCACCGGCGTTGATTTCCAGGTAGCAGTCATTGCCGTCGGCCTCGCCGGACAGAAGGCTTTCCAACTCAAGTTTTTCGGCGCGTCGCTGCAGCGCCTCGATGACCGATTCAGCCTCTGCGACGACGTCATCGTCACCTTCGGCCTCACCAAGTTCGATAAGTGTCGCGGCGTCGTCGAGCTCCTGCTCGAGCCCACGTACTTCCTCAATGGCCTTCTCCAGCCGGGTGCGGTCTCTCAGAAGCTTTTGTGCCCGCTCCTGATCGTCCCAAAGCCCCGGATCTTCGGCTTCGGCATTAAGCGCCTCGAGGCGCACAAGTGCGTTGTCCCAGTCAAAGATGCCTCCGCATGAGGTTTAAAGACGAGTTGATACCCTCGACCAGATGACTGATTTCTGCGCGCATTTCGAATTCCACTGAGACGGTTGCCGAATCCGGCGATTGATTTCGCGAAGCCTAGCGCTCGCGCGATACGGGTCAATAGAGCAATCAGTAAATACCGCGCCGCTGCCCCCCTGCATTGACGCCAAGCCCCGAATCCTCGCCAACGATCGAGCCGAACTCACGCGGTGCGGTGCCGGGCTTGAATGCCTCCAGAATGGTCGCGCGCTCACCGGGCAACGCCACCAGCCCGGTTTCAGGATTCACACGCACGAGGCGGATGTCGGGCGGCACGCGGAAAGGAATGACGGGCTTGCCGTCGAGCGCACGCGCCATGAAATCCTTGAAGATCGGCGCCGGAACGGACGAACCGGTCTCACGCGGCCCCAGCGTGCGCGGTGTATCGAAACCGACAAAGACACCCACGGCGAGGTCCGGCGAAAACCCGATGAACCAGGTGTCGAGCGAATCGTTCGACGTCCCGGTCTTTCCCGCGAGCGGCAAATTCAGCTCGCCAATACGCCGACCCGTTCCCCGCTCCACAACTCCCTGGAGCATCGATACCATCTGATAGGCCGTGCCGGGCTGGATCAATCGGGCACGGAGATCAGGCAAACTGGGGGGTGGCTGGTCGGCCCACGCCCCGACAGTGCAGGCCGCACAGGGTCGATCATCATGGCGGAACGTCGTCATGCCGTTCCGGTCCTGTATCCGGTCGATCAGGGTCGGGGTAATTTGCTTGCCGCCGTTGACGATCGTCGCATAGGCCGCGACCAGGCGCATCAGCGTCGTCTCGCCTGCCCCGATCGACATGGAGAGTTGGCGCGGCAGATGATCGACGACCTTCAGCCGCTCCGCATAGGTCGCAACCTGCTCCATGCCGATCGTTTGCGCCAGGCGCACGGTCATCAGGTTGCGCGACTTCTCGATTCCCAGGCGCATCGGGCTCGGCCCGTAGAACTTGTTCGTGTAGTTGGCCGGCTTCCACTTGCCCTGTCCGGGGCCCTGGTCGATCACGAAGGGCGCATCGAGAATTCGCGTTGAGGGCGTGAACCCGTTGTCGAGCGCCGCCAAATAGACCACCGGCTTGAACGCCGAGCCCGGCTGACGCCAAGCTTGGGTCGCGCGGTTAAACTCGCTGGCCTGAAAATCCAGTCCACCCGTCATCGCCAGCACACGCCCGGTATGCGGATCGAGTGCCACAACGGCGCCATTGATATCGGGGATCTGCTCAAGTCGGAACGTACCTGCGGGATATGGTTTGGCCTCGGAATCCTCTGTCACGGCGGATACCAGCACCACATCGCCCAGCGCAAGCACCTGATCGGCCGCCTTGATGGCCGCGCCACGTTTTTGCTCCGGCAGCCCGGCCCGTGCCCAACGCAGCTCCGAAAGCGGCACCGTCCCCAGCGCCCCGTCGACAAATCCAATCGAGGCGTGCGCGGCCTCAACGGCAACAACGGCTGCGAGTTGCCAGTCGCCCGATCCCGGTGGAAGCTCGATCTCCGCCAACGCCGCCTGCCACACGGCAGGGTCCTTTATTTGGGAAACAGGGCCGCGCCAGCCGTGCCGGCGGTCATAGGCAATCAACCCGTCACGCAATGAAAGCTGGGCAATATGTTGCAGACGCGGATCAAGGGTCGTACGCACGGAAAGCCCACCCTCATACAACGCGCCATCCCCAAACCGGTCGACCAGTTCGCGCCTTACTTCTTCGGCGAAATAGGGCGCCTCGACGAGGTTGGCCTCATCCTTGCTGACCACACTGATCGGGCGTTGGCGAAGCTCGTCCGCCTGCAATGGCGTGATCACGCCATCCTCCGCCATGCGACCGAGGACATAGTTGCGCCTCGCGACCGCCGCCGCATTCCGGCGCACCGGATGGTAGTTGTTCGGCGCCTTCGGCAATGCGGCCAGGAAGGCCGCCTCGTCCACCGTCAGCTGATCGAGGGGCTTGCCGAAATAGTTGAGCGCCGCCGATGCCACCCCGTAGGCCCCGAAACCGAGATAGATTTCGTTCAGATAGAGTTCGAGGATTTCATCCTTGGAGAAGGCCCGCTCCATGCGGAACGACAGGATCGCCTCGCGCACCTTGCGTTCGATCGAGACGTCCTTGCTCAGGAGAAAATTCTGCGCCACCTGCTGGGTGATGGTGGAGGCGCCTTCGGGACGGCGGCCGGTTCCCAGGTTGCGAACATTGGAAACGGCGGCGCGTATCACCCCCATCACGTCGACACCGGGGTGGGCGTAGAAATTCTTGTCCTCGGCCGACAGGAACGCATCCTTGACCAGCTCCGGCATGGTCGACACCGGCACGAAGACACGCCGCTGCACGGCGTATTCGGCAAGCAGACTGCCGTCACCGGCATGCACCCGGGTGGTCACCGGCGGCTGATAATCGGCCAACTGGCTATAGTCGGGCAGGTCCCGGCCATACTCCCAGAAAACCCAGAGCACGCCACCGACCACCAGCAGCACGCCGATGACAGCCAATCCCGCGAGATATCCCAACCAACGAAGCATTCAGAGTTCCAAGTCCATCAATGCCCGAGCATAGACGAGCGCGGGTGCCGGAAAAGCATCAAATTGTGAAGCGAATATGGCGGTGGCGGGTTGCGGATTCGCTAAAGCGCCGCGCTTTGCGTGGTTTTGAAGTAGGTGTCCACCGCCTGAACGATCGCGGCGGAGAGCTTTCGCCGGTGATCTGCGGCGACCAGGAGACGCTCTTCGCGGGGATTGGAGATATATCCCAGCTCGACGAGAACCGAAGGGACATCGGGCGCCTTGAGCACCGCGAAGCCGGCCGAGCGCCAGGGCCGCGTCAGCAGGGATGCGCTGGTTTTGACCTGCCCGACCAGAATGTCGCGTGCGAACTTGACCGAAAGCTCATTCGTCTTCGCCTGGGCGAAATCGATCAGGATATTCTGCACGTCGTCGCTGTAATCGCCGAGGTTCACACCGCCGATGACGTCGGACTTGTTCTCCAGCGCCGCCAGCGCCGCCGCTTCCTTGTCCGACGCGCGATCCGAGAGGGTGTAGACCGAGAACCCGCGGGTCGAGCGCTTCGGATGGGTGTTCGCGTGCAGGGAGAGAAACAGATCCGCGCCGGCCGCCCGCGAAATCCGCACCCGTTCGCGCAACGGCAGGAAGATGTCCCTGTTGCGGGTCATGACCACGTCATACTTTCCGCTCGCCTTCAGCATACGTGCGATTTCGCGGGCATAGTCCAGAGCGATCTTCTTTTCGTAGACGCCCGAAACCCCGATCGCCCCCGGATCGACGCCCCCATGGCCCGCATCGACGACGATCACCGGACGCACATTCTGTCGGGGGCTCGACGGCACGGGCACAGCGGTTACCGGGTTGGGGTTGTCCTCTGCGCTCGGCCGCATCGCGGTGATAAAGTCCGCCCGGGTGGTCGGCGCCAGATCGAGGACCAGTCGCCAGGGCTTGCCCCCGTCGGGCTTCAGCACAAATTGTTTTATGACCTTTGATGGGGTTTCGAGGTCCAGAACGAAGCGACTTGTTCCCGGCCGGAAAAGACCGTAACGCAGCTTCGAGATCAGCCCCGCCCCATCGCCGATCCGTTCTTCCGGCAGTTCGAAATCGACCTCCGGCAGATCGATGACAATCCGGAACGGATCGGGCAGTCCGAAAACCCGCGGCGCGACGCTGTCGTTCAATTCGACCACGAATCGCGTCGAGCCGGCATGCACACCGATTCGGATGTCCTGAACCTTGAGGCCGTCTGCGCTCGCGGAACCCGGCACGGCCGCGATCACGAGCGCGACAGCCAGGCCCCCTAAGAGACCTCGCGCGCGCCGTGCGCAACCGGATAAGCGTTTCAGAATCAATGACATCGTAGACAGATATATCGCCTCTCGCGAATGCGCCGCAACACACAACCGCGCGACATGACATCAATCAAATGCATTGTGGATCAGACTCGCGAGAGCTATTGTGAGCGTGCGGACACCCGCAATTCAACCGACGCGCGCAGCGTTCTACGGTCAGGGTGTGGGCAAGCGAGCCAGTTTGTCGCCCTAATGCCCGCACAGACCAAGCAAAGTGCGCATCAGAGTTGCGGTTTTGTGCAACTTCGAGGCCGCCGCACGGCAATCGCCGGGCGGGCTTTCGGATCAAAACCTACCGTCCTGGTGCGAATTCGCCCGTTCGACGGCCCAGGTTCCGAGGCAGGCCTCTGAAAATGTGGAACCCCTCTCGCTTTTGTCCGCAAAGCGCAGAGTTCAGGCTTCCGCAGGGACATAGCCATGCCAAAGCGCATGTTAATCGACGCGACCCATCCGGAAGAAACCCGGGTCGTCGTTGCAGACGGTAACGAACTCCTCGAATACGATTACGAAACCTCCACCAAACGTCAGATCAAGAGCAACATCTATCTGGCCAAGGTGACCCGCGTGGAGCCATCGCTCCAGGCGGCCTTCGTCGATTTCGGCGGCGATCGCCACGGGTTTCTGGCGTTCAACGAAATTCATCCGGATTATTACCGCATCCCCATCGAGGATCGCGAGAAGCTGCTGGCTGAATCCGACGCCGAGCACGACGACGAAGAAGAAGCCGGCGAGGAGGGTGAAACCGAGGGTGTATCGGTCGAAGTCGTCGGGGATTCCCAGGACGAGGACATTCAGGAGCTCAGCGATGCCCATCGGCGTCGCCTGCGCAAACTGACCCGCAGCTACAAGATCCAGGAGGTCATCAAGCGCCGCCAGATCCTGCTGGTGCAAGTGGTCAAGGAAGAGCGCGGCAACAAGGGTGCCGCCCTCACGACTTACCTCTCCCTGCCCGGACGCTATTGCGTGTTGATGCCGAACACATCGCGCGGCGGCGGAATCAGCCGGAAAGTCACGGATGCCAAGCAGCGCAAGTCGATGAAGGAGATCCTGTCCGATCTTGAAGTGCCCGAGGGCATGGCCGTAATCATGCGCACCGCCGGCGTGGCGCGCACCAAGGCCGAAATCAAACGTGACTACGAATATTTGCGGCGGCTGTGGGACGACATTCGCGAGCTCACGCTTGATTCAACGGCCCCGGCGCTGATCTACGAAGAAGGCGACGTCATCAAGCGCGCGCTGCGCGATCTGTACGACCGCGACATAGAAGAGGTCCTGGTCGAGGGCGACGAAGCCTACAAGGCCGCCAAGGCACTGATGCGGACAATGATCCCGTCCCATGCCAAGCGGGTTCAGAAATACGAAGACACCGAGATATCTCTTCTGAACCGCTATCAGATCGACCAACAGCTCGACGCCATTCACGAGCCGATCGTACAGCTCAAATCCGGCGGCTACATCGTCATCAGCCCGACCGAAGCGCTGGTGGCAATTGACGTGAACTCCGGGAGATCAACGCGCGAGCGCAACGTCGAGCAAACGGCGTACCGGACAAACCTTGAAGCGGCAGACGAAGTCGCCCGTCAGCTCCGCTTGCGCGATCTGGCCGGCCTGATCGTGATCGATTTCATCGATATGGACGTCTCACGCAACAATCATGCTGTCGAACGGCGCATGAAGGAGGCCATGAAATCTGACCGGGCCCGGATCCAGATCGGCCGCATTTCCGCCTTCGGGCTCCTGGAGCTGTCGCGTCAAAGACTGCGCCCCAGCCTGCATGAGGCACACACGCAGTCCTGCCCTGTATGCCAGGGCACTGGCCTCATGCGCTCGAAGGAATCGACCAGCATGTCGATCCTGCGGGAACTTGAGGAAGAAGGGCAGCGCAAGCGCGCCAAAGTGGTGACGGTCACAACCCAGACCGAAATCGCCCTCTACCTTCTCAACCAAAAGCGCACCTCGTTGCAGGACCTTGAGGACCGTTACGGGTTCAGCGTGCAGGTCATGGCCGACGCCAGCCTCACCGCGGCTGATTATGAGATCACCCATATCAGCCACGACGGTGTCGAAGGCGTGTCGTCCAGAGACGAAACACAGCGCGAAGACAATGGGCAAAAGCGCCGGCGTAGCCGCGGCGGCCGGCGCCGTAGCTCGGAAGACCACATCTCGAAAGATACGGACGACGCCGACGACGAGGCGAGAACCGAGGCTGCCGACACCGAAGAGCGTGAACATTTCGACGACGATGACGACGAAAATCGCAAGCGCGGTGGTCGACGTCGCGGCCGACGCGGCGGCCGACGCCGGCGCAACGCGGATGGCAACGGCGAGACCGAGCTGGAAGCGACAACGGACGGCGAGGCCAGCTCTGAGCCAGATGGCGAGAGCGAAACCATCGAAGAGCAGATTGACGAAGACGGTGAAGATACAACCCGTCGACGCCGACGCCGCCCCCGACGTCGCGGACGTCGCGGCAGAGGTGCTTCGGAAGAAACCTCGACTGACGAGAATGCGGCAGAGGCCGGGGCCATCGCCGAGACCGACACCGAGAATGATGACG
>JAQCFD010000068.1 GCA_027618305.1 Pseudomonadota bacterium | reverse complement strand
ATGCCGGCCAGCATGACGGGGACGGTCGGCATCAAGACCACCCAGGGCCGCTGGTCGATCGAAGGCATCACGCCGCTGAGCCACACACTCGACACGCCCGGGGTGCTCGCGCGCTCCGTCGCCGACGCGGCGCTCGGGTTTTCGGTGATCGATCCCGAGGCGAGCGGCGATCCGCTGGGTTTCCTGGCCGCCGTTGAAACGGCGGTTGTCGGCGACTTCCGGATCGGCGTTTGCGAGACGTTTTTTGAGGCCTGCGACCCCGGGGTGGCCGAAGGTGTTCGTGCGGCGCTGGCCGAGCTCGAGGCCGCCGGCGCGCGGATCACAAATGTGGATATTCCGGGTCTCGAAGAGGTCGATCAGATCTTCCGCACCGGCGGCCTGTCAGCATTCGAGTTTGCCAGCTTCATCACCGACGTATTGCCGGACTTCCTGGAGGATATCGACCCGATGGTGGGGTCGCGCTTCGACAAGATGACGGCCCTGACCGCCGCCGACTATCAGGCCCGCCTGCGGCGGATGGCGGCGCTCTCAAAGGCTGCCCACGCCGCGATGGCCGACGTGCATGCGGTCGTCGGGCCGACGATCCCGATCACGCCGCCGAAGATCGCCGATGTGCAGGACCCCAAGGCCTATATGAAGGCCAATTTGATGGCGGCCCGAAATACGACGGTGGCCAACTTGCTGGCGATGAGCGCGGTGACGATCCCCGTGGCGCTCGATGGGGCCGGCATGCCGGTCGGACTGCAGATCAACTGTGCGGGCGGCGACGATGCCTGTGCCGTGGCCATCGCGCGGGCGTTCGAAAAGGTGTTGGGGACCGCGCGGCAGCGTCTGGGCACGCCACCTCTCGCGTCCTAGCGGAGCGTTGCGTTCAGGCCCGCGCTTCAGCGCGCTCTGCGATCGCGATAATCCGTTCCATGGTCCGCAGCACCGGCCGCTCGATCAGCTTGCCGTCGACGACCACGAGGCCTGTATTGGCCACGGCGAACGCCGCCACGATCTTTCGGGCATGGGCGATCTGATCTGCGCTGGGCGAGAAAATTTCGTTGATGATTTCTATCTGGTTGGGATGGATCGCGCCTTTGCCGGTGAAGCCCAGGCGCGCGCTGGCCTCGGCTTCCTGGCGCAGCCCATCGAAATCCTTGAGGTCGAGCCAGGGCACATCAATGGCATCGACCCCGGCGGCGGCGGCCGCATGGACGACCCGCGAACGGGCATAGAGCAGCGGTTCCCAGGCATATTCGCAGCGCAGATCGGCCGCGAGATCGACACCGCCGAACAGAAGTGAGTCGATCCGGTCGCTGGCATGGGCGATGTCATAGGCCGCTTCCAGCCCATGATTGGTCTCAATGATGATCTGCAGCCGGACCGGCAGGCCGAGCTCGTCGAGCCTGTCGGAGACACCCCGTACCTCTTCGGCGGTGTTGACCTTCGGCAGCATGAGGGCGGGCGGCGGCGATTTGGCCTCATAAATGGCCCCGAGATCCGCCTGGCCGTAGTCGCTGCCCAGTTCGTTCACGCGGACGATACGTTCGACCCCGTCATCGGTCTGTGGCTCGGCGAAGATCGCGAGCATGTTCTCGCGCGCGGCGTCTTTGTCGTGGGGTGCGACACCATCTTCGAGCTCCACGCAGACAATGTCCGCGCCCGACCCGAGGGCCTTGGGGAACATCGACGGGTCGGTGCCGGGCGAGAAGATGAAACTGCGACGCGGCTGGATGGATAGGGGCATGGGTGATCTCAATATGGTTTCGGGTCGCAGGCGTAAGGTTACGGGAAATTATTGCGTATGTTTCGAGCCGCTCTCTCATTCGCTATGATCGTCGGAAAGCGGGACTTTGCCGGCCCCCGGGACGGGAATAACCGGAACAAGTTTTTTGCGATTGAGCGTCGCGATTAGCTCTGTGGCATGTGATAAACCCGCACGCAGTAAAACAACAGGGAAGAGACGGCCCGCAATGTCAGCCGCCAAACCGACTGTCGCCATCCTGATGACGATGGATACCAAGGCCGAGGAAGCTCTGTTCGTCGCGTCGTGCCTGGAGAAAGCCGGCACCACGCCGTGGATCGTCGACCTCTCCCTGATGCCCCACGAGAACAAGGGTGCCGACATCACCGGCGTCGATGTCGCCCGAGCGGGCGGCCATAGCTGGGACGCGCTGGCGAAGATGGACCGGCGCACCGCGTCCGATGCCATGCTCGAAGGTGCGATCAAGGTCGTCCAGGGCCGCGTTGAAGAGGGGCTGCTCGACGGCGCCATCGGCCTGGGCGGTGCCAACGGCACGACGATGGGCTGCGCGATCATGCGCACATTACCCTATCTTTTGCCCAAGGCGATGGTCAGCACCGTCGCCGCGACGGCGGCAGTCCAGTGGTATGTGGGCGACTCCGATATCGCCATGTTTCCCTCGATCGGAGATATCACGTTGAACCGGATCACCCGCACGGCGATCGAGAACGCGGCCTTCGGCGTCGCGGCCGCGGCCGTCAACCGGGTCGGCCGCATCGTTACGCCAGCCGACCAGCCGCCGCTGATCGGCGTGTCGTCCTTCGGTGGCACGGCCCGGTGCGTGGACCGGGTGGTCGAGCGACTGGAAGCATTAGGCTATGAGACCATCCTGTTCCACGCTTCCGGCATGGGCGGGCGGGCGCTCGAGCGGCTTGCACGCGAGGGCGAACTCGCGGGGGTCATCGACGTCACCACCCACGAGCTGACGGACTTTGTCGTCGACGGGGTCTACAGCGCGGGCGGCGAGCGGCTGACCGGGGCGGGTGCCATGGGCCTTCCCCAGATCGTGGTGCCCGGGGCGACAGATCATTCGAACTTCTGGGCCGGACAAGTGCCGGAGGCGTTCCTGGGACGGGAGTTCGTCCGTTTCAACGCCCAGAACCTGTTGATGCGCACCAACGCCGAGGAGTTCGAGGCCCTGGGCCGCGAGGTCGCCAAGCGCCTGAACGCGGCGAAGGGGCCGTTCCGCGTCCTGATCCCGACCGCGGGCTACAGTGAGCATACCAAACGGCGCACACAGGACGTGGACGAGAATGAGATCGGGGATTGGAACCAGCCCGAGACCGACGCGGTTTTTGCGACGTCGCTGGCGGCGAATCTCGACGCCGACGTGATCGAGATTCTGCCCATGCATATTAACGATGCCGCCTTTGCAGATGCCTGCGTGGCGGCGTTTCTTGAAATCATCGGGGCCGCACCGGGCGGCGCCCGCACATCCGGAGCAGCGTGATGAGCCTTTCCATTGAGGTCGAACATTTTGAGACCGACGTCCTGATCGTCGGCGGCGGTGCCGCCGCAACCATGGCCGCCTTTGAGTGCGCCACGGCCGGAGTCAAAACGATCCAGGTCACAAAGGGTCGCGCGACCAGTGGCACGACGACGGTGGCGCGTGGCGGGTTCGCCGCCGCGATGGGCAAGGATGACAGCCCGGCCCAGCATCTCGACGACATCCTGAAATATGGCGGCGAGCTGATCGACCCCGAGATGGCGCGGGTCTGGTGCGAGGATATCGTCCAGATCGTCAAGGATCTTGAGGAATGGGGGGCCGAGTTCATCCGCGGTGAGGATGGCGAGCTCGACCTGAAGATGTTCCCCAACCACACCCATCCGCGTGCGTGCCACCATTACGATACCACGGGAAATATGGTGACCAAGGTCCTGTCGAAGCGCCTGCGCGGTGACGATCGTATCGAGAAGCATTCCCTGACCGCGATTGTCGACCTGGTGAAACATGACGGACGCGTCGTCGGTGCCTGGGGCGTCGATTACCGCAACGCCAAGCTGGTGATCTACAGCGCCCAGCAGGTGATCCTTGCGACGGGCGGTGGCAGCGGCTTGTTCTATGTGAATGACAACCCGCCGCAGGTCACGGGCGACGGCTATGTCATGGGCTTCCGCGCGGGCGCCGATCTGCTCGGCATCGAGATGATCGATTTCCAGGCCATGTGCTGCTCGCCGGAAGAGCTTTTCGGCTTCGCGCCCCATCCGACCGGCTTCATCAACGCCGGTGCGGTGTTCCGCAACGAAGACGGCGAGGAGTTCCTCAAGCGCTACTTCCCGGACACGGCGGAGAAGTCATCGCGCTCCGAGGTGATCCTGGCGATGGCCAAGGAAATCCATGCGGGCCGCGCCGGCTCCACGGGCGGAATTTTCATGGATGCGACGGCCATTCCGATCGAGACCATCCAGAAGCAGATCCCCCATGTCTACAAGACCTGCCTGCATCGCGGCATCGACATCACCAAGACACCGCTCGAAGTGGCACCCGGCAGCCACACCTGGCTCGGCGGTCTCGACGTCGACACCCATGGTCAGAGCTCGATCCCGGGCCTGTTCGCCGCGGGCGAGACGGCCGGCGGCATCCATGGCGGCAACCGTATCGGTGGATCGGCCCTGGCCGCGTCTCTGGTGTTCGGTCGTCGCGCCGGGCGCAAGGCGGCCGAGCTGGTCCGATCGGAGCCTGTGTCAGTACCGACCCTTGGTGACAACGCGATCCCAGAAGCGGAACGTGAGTGGCTGGCCGGCCTGATGGAGCGGGCCGAAGGGCCGTTCCAGGGCGATGTGCGGATGCGTTGCCGGATGCTGGCCCATGAAAAGCTGGGTCCGATTCGCGACGAGGACACGCTTCGCGAGGCGCTGACCGAATATGAGCGTATCGAGAACGAGGACTTGCAAACCCTGCGACTGTCCGACGAGGCGCGCGAGACCGGCAAAGGTCGGGGCGAGGAAATCGAGAGCGCGCTGTCGATTCGCAACCTGGCGCTTCTGGGGCGCATTCTCGCAACGGCAGCGCTGGAGCGTAAGGAAAGCCGCGGCGCCCATTACCGGCTTGATTATCCCGACACCAACGATGCGGAATGGCGCAAGGTGACGCGCCTGCATCACACGGATGACGGCGGCATCGAATTCTCGACCGATCCGGTCAAGAATGTCGCTGGGGGTGCCTGACCAGGTCCCATTCGCAGGTCGGTGGTCGCGGTCGAGGCACAAGTTCTGTGACCCTCACCGCGCTGACCGGCGGCCGGTAAATATGCGAATTTGGCCGCAGATCAAATTGCGTGGAGCGAACCAATACATCCCTTTGATTGCGGCGCGTAAACGGATATGGTCTGAACTGAATTATATGCCCGTCCGGGCGTTCCCCGGCAGGCCGGTTGGATCAAAAACATAAGCTTTGTGAAAGTTCTAGGAGAGAAGAATGCGATACGGAACGGCGAATTTCGGCATTGCCGGAGTCGATTGGCAGGAGAAGGTCAACTGGGACCGCCTGCGTAATTATCGGCTCGAGCGTGCGCGTGTGATGATGAAGAAGGCTGGCCTCGGCGCCATGCTTTGCATGTATGACGAGAACGTCCGCTACATTACTGGTACCCTGACGCCGGGCTGGAACCGCCTGAAGCCGGGTCTGCGTTATGCGCTGCTGTGTGGCGATGCCGCACCGGTCCTGTTCGAGCAGGGCGATATCGGCATGCAGGTCGAGCGCCACGCGCCGTGGATCCCGCCCGAGAACATTCGTTACTCCTACGCCTGGATCAAGGGCGCGGCGGGCGGTGCCTCGAAGCAGCAGGTGACCAAGTTCACCAACGCGATCAAGGAAGAGATGAAGCGTTTCGGCGTTGCCGGCGAGAAGCTGGGCGTTGATTTCGTCGACATCAACATGATGGAGCATTTTGCCGAAGAGGGCATTGTGTGGGCCGACGGCATGTCGCCGATGATGGAAGCCCGCGCGGTCAAGAGCAAAGACGAGCAGGAATGTGCCCGTATCGTCGGCGCGATCGGCGATGCCGCCCATTGGGAGTGCATGAAATTCCTGAAGCCGGGCATCACCGAGAACCAGGTGACCGCGCATATCATGAAGTTCCTGTACGACATTCCGGGTATGGAAGATGTCGAGGACGTCATCGTTTCCTCGGGTCCGAACACCTGGCCGAACTGGCGTAACTTCGGTGACCGTATCATCCAGCCGGGCGACATCGTCTTCATGGATTTGGCGGCGCTGACGTGGAATGGCTACAAGTCCTGCTACTACCGGACCTATTGTGTGGGCCGCGAGCCGACGCAGGAGATGAAGGACGTTTACGCCGAGGCGCTCGATTGGCTGCAGGGCTCGATGGAAGCGGTGAAGGTCGGTGCGACCACCCGTGACATCGCGCTGAAATGGCCGTCCGCCAAGGAAGCCTGGGGTTACGAGGAAGAAGATCAGGCTGCCGCGAACCTGTGGGGCCACGGTCTGGGTCTTGCCCAGTACGATCCGCCCGTCATCTCGCGCATCTGGTCCCTCGATCATCCGATCGAGATCCAGGAAGGCATGGTCTTCGCGCTCGAGACCCAGCACGGTATTCCGTTCAAGTTCGGCGTCCGCATCGAAGAGATGCAGATCGTCCATGCGGACGAGACCGAGGTCATCACCAACTTCCCGGTGAATCAGATCACGGTCGTCGACCCGATGCCGCACTAAGTACGCGGTGTTGAGCTTCGCAACGGAGCTTAAAATTTGAATTGGTTCGGCCGGGCGGCTTGATCGCCCGGCCGAATTGATAACTGGACCCGGTTTGTTGCGTGGCCGGTGCCAAACACAGAGGTAAAGGAATATGGCGAAGTTCGTGGTGTCACTGACGGACGAAGCGGCAACCGATGCGAAACGGTTCGGCCCCAAGGCCGCCAATCAGGCAGCACTCGGCCATGCCGGACTCCCGACCCCTGGCGGTTTTGTGCTCGGCGCGGATGCCTATTTCCATCAGCTGGAATCGCTCGGCCTGGTGGAGGCCGCGGAGCAGGCGGTGAGCCTGCCTTTCATGGAATCACGCGGCCCGATCGCCGAGGTGCGCATTGGCCTGTTCTCCGAACCCATCGCGCCGGACATTGAAGCCGAAATTCTCGACGCCTACCGGACCCTGACAGCCGAGACCGGCATGCGCCTGGCCGTGCGGTCGTCGTCGCTGATGGAGGATACCGAGGGATCTTCCTTCGCCGGTCAGTTCCAGACATTCCTCGGCATCGAGGGCGAGACGGACTTCCTGACCGCCGTGCGCGCCTGCTGGGGCGCGCTCTGGTCGCCCCAGGCCATGCGTTATATGCAGGACAAGAAGATCAGCGCGATCGACACCGCGATGTCGGTGCTGGTCCAGCCGCTGATCGAGGCCGAGGCGTCGGGTGGTGGCCTGAGCCAGACGGCCGACGGCGGCATGTCCGTCAGCGCCACCTGGGGGCTCGGCGAGGCGCTGGCCCAGGGTGAGGTCGTGCCCGACCGCTATGACCTGACATCCGAAGGCGAGCTGATCGAGGCGATCGGCGGGCAGGATTTTGAACACAGCGCCTATTGCCACGCGCATCAGGCGCCACCGCTGAACCCGATGGCCGCCGTGGCTGCGGTACGGGCGCAGGGCCACGAACACGATCATGACCATGCGCATAATCACAACCATGATCATGACCACGACCACGACCACGACCACGATCACGCACCGTCCGGCGACGCGACGACGCGTCGCCAGTGCCTCACCACCGACGAGGTCCACGAACTCGCCCGCTACATGAAGGTGGCCGAGAAAATGATGGGCATGGCCGTCGAGGTCGAGTGGGCCAAGGACGAGATTGGTATCAAGATGCTGCAGGCGCGCCCGCTGCATGTCGAAGAACCGATTGTGCTGGACGAGGTCTGGCGCGGCCGGCCGGGGCTGCGCGGCCATCCGGGTGGCATGGGCTGGGGCTCGGGTCGGGCCTGCGTGATCAACTGCGAGTGCGAAATTTCACGGCTGAACTATGGTGACGTGCTGGTGACCAATGTCGCCGGACCGGCGCTGGTCGGCGTCTTGCCGAAGGTGTCCGCGATCGTCGCCGAACTGGGCGGCAGCACGTCCCATCTGGCGTCACTGGGGCGCGAGCGCGGCATTCCGATGGTTCTCGGCGTGGCCGGTGCGACGCGTCAGATCCCGGATGGCTGTACCGTCGGGGTCGACGGTGTCGCCGGGATCGTGCGCTGGCTGAAGCCGGAGCTGAACGAGAAGCAGCCGATGCCGATGATGCACCCGGGTGAGATGCGTTCGCCTGGGTGAGCTCGCTAGTGATCCCCGGAACGCGAAGCGTTCCTAGTGATTCATGATGATTTTCATCCGGCCTTCGGCTTCGCTGGTCAGCATGTCGAGCGCGCCGGAGAGGTTTTCCAGCGGCTCACGATCGCTGATCATCGGGTCGAGCTTGACCATGCCGCGCTTCACCAGATCCATCGAGGCGACGAAATCCTGACCCTTTGACGCGCGTGCGTTGAGGATCTGAATTTCCTTGAAATAGAACTGGTAGAACGGCAGTTCGGCCTTCGTTTCGGTGTAGATGCCGAAAGGCATGATCGCGCCGCCGGTGCGCACCATGTCGAAAGCCTGGCCCAGGGTCAGCACCTTGCCGGCAGACTCGATCACCAGATCGGCACCGTCGCCCTTGGCGACCTCGAGGATCTTGTCCTTGATGTCGTCGCTGGGGGCGAAGGTGTAGTCGGCGCCGAGGGACTTGGCGAGGTCGAGCTTCCACTGGGACCGGGTGATGCCGATCACCGTGGCGCCCCGCGCCTTGGCCAGCTGGACATGCAGCTGGCCGGTGACGCCGAGACCGAGTACGACGACCACATCGCCGGGGAAGATGTTCGCCATGCGATGCCCGTGCATGCAGGTGGTCAGCACCTGGATCAGCGGGACTTCATGGTCGGCGATCTCGTCGGGCACCACGTAGCAATTGGCCGGCGGCACGGCGACCAAATCAGCAAAGCCGCCATTGATGTCGCGCCCGATCAGGCCGCCACGGGTGCAGATATGCTGCTGGTTATGCAGGCAGGCATGGCAGGTGCCGCAGTGATAGACCGGGTCGACCAGCACGCGCTGGCCCTTCCTGGCGTCGGTCGCATCGGTCAGCAACTCGCCGACCATCTCATGCCCCATGACGATCGGCTTGGGTGCCGGGATACCGCCGCTGAGGATCTTGAGGTCCGTCCCGCAAATGCCGGAGCTGGTCACGCGCACCAGGGCTTCACCCTGATCCGTCGTGGGCTCGGGAATGTCCCGCTGCTCGATCACGTTGGGTTCTGTGAGCACCATTGCGCGCATGGTCGTGTCTCCCTGGTATTGTCCGGCGGCAAGACCGGTTTATGTGGTCCGGCTTACTTGAATACGTCCGGATTGGCGGGCCATTTCGGCTGTCCGCCATTCAGCACCGTGAGCACATCGCCGGCAACGGTGGTCTGCAGATCGTCCAGCGCATCTTCCGAATAGAACGACGTGTGCGGGTTGATCACCACATCGTCACGCGACAGGATCGGGTCGTCTTTGGCCGGCGGCTCCTGCGGCAGTACGTCGAGACCGGCACCGGCGATTTCACCGGCATCCAGCGCCGCGACGAGGGCCGTGGTGTCGATCAGGCCGCCGCGCGCGGTGTTCACGATGTAGGCGGTGCTCTTCATCTTCGCGAAGGCGTCGGTGGAGAACATGTTCTCGGTCGCCGGCGTCAGCGGCGCGTGGACCGATACATAGTCCGAGCGCTCGAGCAGCGCATCGAACTCGACCAGCTCGACGCCCTTCGCCTTGGCGACCTCGGGCTTCACGAAGGGGTCGGACGCGATGACATTGATGCCGAAGGCCTGCGCCTTCACGGCGACGAGCTGGGCGATGTTGCCGAAGCCCACGAGGCCCATGGTCTTGCCCCGGAAGCGCATGATCGGCACGACGGCCGGCATCTCCCAGCGGCCCTGCTTGACCAGCTTGTCGGCGAGCGCGGTCTTGCGGGCCGCAGTCAGCAGCAGCGCCATCGTGTGATCGGACACCTCGTCGAGGCAATATTGCGGGGCGTAGACCACCGGAATGCCCGCCGCGGTGGCCGCGTCGAGGTCGATATTGTCCAGCCCGATGCCGAAGCGGCCGATCGCGCCGCAACCGTCGAGAGAGTCTATCACCTTCGCGGTGATCTGGGCGTAGGTGACGAACAGCGCCCTGGCGCCTTGTGCCGCCGCGATGATCGCGTCCTCGGATGGGTCGGCGGCCATCTTCATGGTCGGGTTGAAGCTTGCGAGCACCTTTTCGGCGGGTTCCAGCGAGGGGAACGGCGAGTCGGCGACGGCGAAGGTCGTGCTATCGGCCACGAGACCTCTCCTTTGAGATTATCGTTGTTGAACAGTTTCTGGTCGGACTCGTATCAGTCGATCCGGGGCTTGTCCAGTTGGCCCCCGCGCACGGGTTTTGTGCCGCTATCGCGCGGTCTGCGGCGGTATCGAGTAGGTGCCGGTCGCGTGCGCGATGGGCGCGTCGTCGCCGTCTGAGTAAAGCGTGACCTCGATGACCGCGAGGCGGCGCCCGAGCTTGATGATGTTGCAGTCCGCAACGACATCGACCGGGGACGGCAGCCGCAGGAAATTGATGTTCAGGTTCGTGGTCACCGCGAGCGCAACCTCGCCGATGGCGCCCATCAGGGCGGCATACATGCCGAAATCCGTGAGCGCCATCATCACGGGCCCGCTGATGGTCCCGCCGGGGCGTGTGTAGTCCGGATTGAACGGTGCGCGCACCCGCGCGGTACCCTCGCCGATAGCCTCGGCCCGGAAACCGTAATTGGCGGCGAGCGGCAGTTCGCGATCGGTCAGGGCGTTGAACGCCGCGGGGGTAATTTTCGTCATGGGGCCTCGGGAAAGTGCGCGCGGGAAGAGCGGATTTGAGATTAGCCCAGCCGCTTTTGAGCCGATAGGCGTCATGCTAGGTTCTGGCGATCCCGCGAGGGATGACAAACCAAGAGCCCCGTCCGGGGTGAATATCAGACCAAAATTTCAGGAGTGAATCCGCATGTTGAACGTCGCCGTCATCGGGCTGGGTTGGTGGGGCAGCCATGTTGCCAACGCCCTGCAGGGAAACCGCAAGCTGCGTGTCGTGCGCGGCGTCGAGCTCAACCCCACAGCGGCGACCCGAAAGCTCGCCAAGAGCTGCGGCTTCGAGCTTACGAGCTATACCGAGGCGCTCAAGGACCCCAATGTGGACGGCGTCATCCTGACCACCCCACACACCACCCATGAGGCGCTGTTGATGCAGGCGGCCCGGGCGAACAAACAGATCTTCTGTGAAAAGCCGCTGTCGCTGACCTCGGCCAGCGCCAAGAAGATGGTCAAGGCGTGCCGCGACCGGGGCCTGGTGCTCGGGCTCGGCCATGAGCGCCGCTACGAGCCGGCCTGGATGAAGATGGCCGAGATGGTCGCCAGCAAGGAACTCGGCACCATCATCGCGGTCGAGGCCAACAATTCTCATGACAAGTTCACGCCGCTGAAGGCCGACAATTGGCGCGGCAATCCGAAGGACGCGCCGGCCGCCGGCTGGACCGGCATGGGCGTGCATCTGACCGACATGATGATTTCCATGTTCGGGCCGATCCAGTGGATCCATGCGGCCTCGGACCGCCGGGTCCTCGACCTGCCCTCGGGCGATGTCGTGACCACCCAGTTCCAGTTCAAGGATCGCACGCTGGGGACCATCAACGTCGTCTCGAAGACGCCTTACTACGCGCGGTTTGCGGTGTTCGGCAGCAAGGGCTGGGTCGAGATCCACGATGTCGCGCACCCGGAAGACTGGGACGACACCTACATGGACATTTCCATCGCGGGCAAGAAGCGGACACGCAAGGTCTACAAGCCGCGCGACACGGTGAAGATGAACTTCGAGGCCTGGGCCGACGCCGTGGCCGGCAAGAAGGAGTATCCGTTCACCGACGTCGAGCGGATCGGCAATGTCGCCGTGCTCGAGGCGTTGGCCAAGTCGACCAAGAGCGGCAAGCGCGAACGGGTGCGCAACTAGCATGAAGTTCGGATTGTTTGGCGGCGCCTCGTCGCGTCGTGGCGGGGTCGCGCGCGACAGTACCCAGGGCTACCGGGACTTCATCGGCTATGTCGAGGAGGCCGAGGAACTCGACTATCATTCGGTGTTCCTGGTCGAGCATCATTTCACCGGTTTCGGCCAGGTGTCCGCCTCGCTCAACCTGCTGACCTATCTGGCGGCCCGCACCACCCGCATGCGCCTGGGCACGGCCGTGGTCGTGCTGCCCTGGCACAATCCGGTGCTGCTCGCCGAGCAGGCGGCGACGGTCGATCTTTTGTCGGGCGGACGGCTGGAGTTCGGTGTCGGCAAGGGCTATCGCCCGAACGAGTTCAACGGTTTCAACGTACAGCCAGGCGATGCCCAGGAGTTGTTCGAGGAATCCCTCGAGGTGATCCGCCGGGCCTGGACGTCGGAGGAACGCTTCACCCATATCGGCAAGCACTGGACGTTCCAGGACATCGTGGTCGAACCGCCGCCGATCCAGCGGCCGCACCCGCCCCTGTGGCTGGCGGCCGGCAGCCCCGAGGGCCTGCGCTGGGCGGCGGACAACAACTTCAACCTCCTGCTCGACCAGATCGCGTCCTTCGATCTGATTCAGCAACGCTTCGATACCTACCGGGCTGCGGTCGAAGAGACGGGCCGTGTGTTCGACCCGATGAATGTTGCCGTGGCGCGCGCGCTCCACATCACCCACAACGAGGCCGAGCGCGAGGAAGCGCACCAGCAGCGTGCGCGCTTGCTCAGCGGCATCTCGCGCCTGTCGCGCATCCGCGAGGGGGGCGGGCCCCAGTCGACGATGCTGCAATACAACGACACGCGGCTGGCCACGGAAGAAGGCGCGCTGATCGGCCCGCCCGAGGAGATCGTCGACCGGCTGCAGCGCATGCGCGCGGGCGGCATCGAATATGTGTTGCTGATCGACATCACCGGCTCGCGGGAATCGCTGCGCCTGTTCCGCGACGAGGTGATGCCGGCGCTGGTCTGACCTTTCAAAAGATCAAACGCAAACGGGC
>JAQCFD010000067.1 GCA_027618305.1 Pseudomonadota bacterium | reverse complement strand
CGGCGGCTGGGTCTACATCGTCACGAACAGACGCGGCGGCACACTCTATGTCGGCGTCACGTCCGATATCGCGCGCCGCGCCTGGGAACATCGTGAGGGGGACGTTGAGGGTTTTACAAAACGTTACCGCCTGAAGCGCCTCGTCTACACCGAACAACACAACGACATCCGCGATGCGATCCAGCGCGAGAAGACGATCAAGCACTGGCCCCGCCAATGGAAGATCGACCTGATCGAAACGGCGAATCCCGACTGGAACGATCCATACAACACGCTGGCCTGACCCGGAGATACGCGGATCAAGTCCGCGCATGACGATGGTGGGTGCTGTGAACGCCTCAATTCAACACCGTCATGCCCGGACTTGATCCGGGCATCTTTTCTCAGCCTAGCCAAGGTTCCAGTATTTTTGGCACAAAACAAAGCGAAGGCTACGAAGCACCGACAATCGGCGCGAAAAGAAAAAGTGCCCAGAGAATCTGGGCCACCAGAAACACCCAGTTGTGGCCCTGCTTCACTTTCAGAAGGTTTTTGAAGTTTATGGGCAATCCTTTCGATTTCAGCTCACGGGTTGCCAAATACCAATCCCATTCAAGCCAAATCAGCCATGGCAAGACCAGTACAAGTACGTTAATGACCGGTGGCAAAATCTCGAAAATCACTCCATCGTCTCCGTGCGCGGGTTGCGTCGCATCCCCCTAAAACAGATCCCCCCGCAACCGCGCCAAAATCGCCGCGGCGTCCTGGTCGGAGAGGTCGCGGATGCGTTCGGCGAGTGTGTTGGCGAGCTCGGTGTGGTTCGGGGTCAGGCCCGACGTGTCGACCGTGACCTTGGGGTGGGACAACGCCGCCAGGCGATGCATCTCCTCGTAATCATCCCAGATCAGGTTGAAATATTCGCAGATCTGCACAACCAGCGCCTCGGACGGGCGGCCGCGATAGCCGTGTTCCAGCGACGACAGATACGCCTCGGAGATCTGCAGATCCGCCGCCATCGCCTTCAGGGTCAGCTTCTGCGCGGCGCGATAGGCCCGCACTTTCGCACCAAACGGCGTCATGACTTGTCGCCCCGTTTACGCCGTAGAAGCACATAGAACGCGCCGTCGCGGCCATGCTGGGGGCGGGCCGGCGTGAAGGCCAGCACATGAGCGCGGCACGGCGGCTGGTTCAGCCATTGGGGCAAGCGTTCGCGCAACACGCCCGAGCCCTCCCGCGACCCGCGACCGGTGATCACCAGGACATTCCGCCGTCCCCGCGCGGCACTCTCCGTAATAAAACCGGCCAGCGCATCCTGGGCCGTGTCCTGATACATGCCGTGGAGATCGAGCCGCGCCTCGATGGGCAGCTGGCCCCGGCGAAACCGCTCGGCGGTGCGCCGGTCCATGCCCGCCATGTCGCCGGTGGCAATTTCCGGGGGTGGCTTCGGCCGGGCGACCGGCACGGGGCGCGGCACAGCGGGTGCTGTACTCTTCTTCGCGGCCTTTTTTGCAGAGGGTTTCTCCGGCGACGTCTTCGCCGCGGCCGGCCTGGCGGGTTGCGGGCGGCGGCGCTTCAGGGGCGCGGCATCGGACAGCGCGCGGCGGAACAAATCCGTGTCGTCGTCGTCCATGTCGTCGCCACCATTTTTACGGCCCGTTGGCGACATGGCTCCGCTCAGTCGTCGCCTGCGCCATCTTCGACGATGACGATGTGCAGCCGCCGGGGGCCATGGGCACCCAGCAACAGGGTCTGCTCGATGTCGCCCGAACGCGACGGGCCGGTGATGAAGTTCACCGTGCGCGGCGGCAGGCCGCCACGGCCCGAGTCCGGGTCGGCGGCCAGCTCGCGCACCGCGTCGAACACGTCTTCGTAGGATTTGACCACCCGGCTGGCCGGCAGCACCACGACATGGGTCTCGGGAATAAAGTTCAGCGTGGACGGATGCGCCGGACCCGAATACATCGCCAGCGTGCCGGTCTCGGCCACCGCGGACGGCGCGGAGGTGATGCTCACCTGGTCGGGCTCGTCCGGCACGCCGCGGCGGATTTCGAGCAGCGCGTTCTCGGCCCAGGGCGCGGCATCCAGATCCGTGTCCGGCGCCATCACCACTTTCGACGGCAGGTTCGCCCCGCGCAGATAAT
The DNA here is from genome assembly GCA_027618305.1 of Pseudomonadota bacterium. Lineage (GTDB taxonomy): Bacteria > Pseudomonadota > Alphaproteobacteria > UBA6615 > UBA6615 > UBA8079. Next base: position 10,849 of record JAQCFD010000067.1, on the reverse strand, counting down.
CGGCGATCGCATCGGGAACATCGGCCATGTCCGACACCCGCGCCGTGGTCGCGAAGACCTTCTGGGCCATGTTCTCGAACAGATCGACAAGGCCGGCATGATCGATGTCGGTGCGCGCCGGCACGATGTTGCGCTTATGCCCGGCGATGCGCGCGCGCAGGGTCGCCGCCGTGGCATCGTCCACCGGGCCTTCGCGGCCGCGCGACCGGCGCAGGGAGGAGAGGATCTGGTCTTTGCCGCTGTTGTTCTTAGCACTCATCGGACGCGCTCCCCGGAACGCCAGCGGGACTGGAACGTCCGGCCTTGCGGTGCGGGCAGTTCGCGATATTTGGTCCAGCCCCCGGCCAGCGGCAGGGACGACAGGCGCCCGCGCTTGCGGCCCATCCTGGCGAGCATCCGCATCTGCAGCCCGGTCGCCAGCTGATACAGCCGCGGCCGGCGGGCGAAGAACGCCCACACACCGAGGCCGACCCGGGCCGAGCCCGGCGAGAGGTGGCTTTCGAATTCCCGTTCGCGCCAGTGGCGCATCATCTTCGGCAGCGGGATGTGCATCGGGCACACTTCCTCGCAGCGGCCGCAGAATGTCGAGGCGTTCGGCAGATGCCCGGCCTCGTCGACCCCGATCAGGCCCGGCGACAGGACCGAGCCCATGGGGCCGGGATAGACCCACCCATAAGCGTGGCCACCGACCGACTGGTAGACCGGGCAATGGTTCATGCAGGCCCCGCAGCGAATGCAGCGCAGCATCTCCTCGAACTCGGTACCGATCATGTCGGTGCGGCCATTGTCGAGCAGGACCACGTGATACTGCTCGGGCCCGTCCGGATCTTCCGCACGCTTCGGCCCGGTCGAGAGCGTCGTGTAGCTGGAGAATTCCTGGCCCGTGGCCGAGCGTGCCAGCACCCGCAAAATCGTGGCCGCATCTTCCAGGGTCGGCACGATCTTCTCGAGGCTTGCCAGCACGATATGCACCTTCGGGATCAGCTGCGAGAGATCGCCGTTGCCCTCGTTGGTGACGATGATCGACGAACCGGTCTCGGCGATAAGAAGATTCGCCCCGGTGATGCCGACCTCGGCTTCGAAATATTTTTTGCGCAAAATAGTTCGCGCTTCGTCGAGCAGGCTGATCGGCTCCTCGAGCACCCGGTCGGGGTCGAGCTCGGTGTGGTTTTCGCGAAAACTCGTCTCCACCTGGGCCTTGGTCAGATGCACCGCCGGCGCGATGATATGGCTCGGCAGTTCGCCGCGCAGCTGGATGATGTATTCGCCGAGATCCGTTTCGATCGGGCGGATGCCGTCGGCCTCCAGCGCCTTGTTGATCTCGATCTCCTCGCCGATCATCGACTTGCCCTTGTTGACCTGCTTGGCGCCAACCGACCGGCAGATGTCGAGGACGATCCGCTGCGCGTCCGCCGCCGTGCGCGCCCAATGCACATGGCCACCGGACTCGCGGACCTTTTCTTCATAAGCCTCGAGATAGAAATCGAGATGTTCGAGGGTGTGGTCCTTGATGTCGCGCGCCTGGCCCCGCAGCGCATCGAACTCGGGCAGATTGTCCCGCGCCGTCGTGCGGCCGTCGACGAAGTGACCCCGCGCCTTGTTGAGGGCGGCCTGCAGATCCTCGTTGGCGAGCTGATCGCGGGCGTTGTTCTTGAAATTACGGCTGGTGGAATGGACGGTGGAAGACGTGCTCATAGCGTTCACCCTTCACTCTTCTGGGGCTCGCCGATCGCGGGTTCGTCACCCATCCCGGCCAGCACCTCGGCGACATGGCGCACGCGCACGTTCGCGCCGTCGCGCTGCAGCTTGCCCGCCATGTTCATCAGGCAGCCCATGTCGCCCGCCAGCAGGGTCTCGGCGCCGGTGGCCAGGATCTTCTCCATCTTGTTGGCGACCATGTTGTTGGAGATGTCCGGATACTTCACGCAGAAGGTGCCGCCGAAGCCGCAGCACACATTGGCATCTTCAAGCTCGCGCAGATGAAGACCCTCGACACCATCCAGCAAGGCGCGCGGCTGGGCATGAATGCCCAGTTCGCGCAGGCCCGAACAGCTGTCGTGATAGGTGACCGTGCCCGCAAACGCCGCATCGACCGCCTTGATCTCAAGCACATCGGTCAGAAACGAAATCAGCTCATGGGTGCGCCCGCCGAGCACCGTGGCGCGCTCCGCCCAGTCCGGGTCGTTGGCCAGCAGCTCGGGATAATGTTTCGAGATCATCCCGGCACATGAGCCCGACGGGGCGACGACATAATCGAAACCTTCGAAGGCGGCGATCACCTGGCGGGCGATCGCGATCGTGTCTTTCCGGTCGCCGGAATTATAGGCGGGCTGTCCGCAACAGGTCTGCGCCTCGGGCACCTCGACGGTGCACCCGGCATCCTGCATCAACTTCACCGCCGCAAAACCAACGCTCGGCCGGAACAGGTCCACCAGGCAGGTTACGAACAGCGCCACGCGCGGGCCGTCGCTCATCGCATTCTCCTTGATTTCCACCCTGTTTAGCACATTCCGCACGCCATCCAAGATCACGCGAAACGATGCTCCGACCGGCCCTAACTCGCCGGCACGAGTGCGCGCGGGACGAAGATGTAATAGGCGCCACGGCTCTTCATCCGACCGGCCTTGTCGAGTGCTTGGCGTCCGGTCCCCCAGTAGAAATCCCCGCGCACCGCGCCGCGAATGGCGTTGCCGGTATCCTGCGCCAGCATCAACCGCTGCAGGCGCTTTTTGCCGTCGGGATGCTCCGCGTCCAGCCAGACCGGCACATTCAGGGGGACATGTTTGGGGTCGACCGCCATGGACCGCTCGGCCGTCAGGGTGACACCCGCCGCGCCCGTTGGCCCGTCGCCCTCGATCTCGCGGAAGAAAATGAACCGCCGGTTCACCGCCAGGGTGTCGCGCATGATCTTCGGGTTCGCCTCAAGCCAGGCCCGGATGTCTTCCCAGCCCGCGCGCCCGGCATCCAGCTCGCCATTCTCAATCAGCCAGCGCCCGACAGACCCATAATTGTGGCCATTATGTCCGGCGAAGCCGATCCGCGTGCGCGTCCCGTCGGGCAATGCCGCGATCCCCGAGCCCTGCACCTGGAGGATGAAAACGTCGAGGGTGTCGCGCGCCCAGAACAGAACATCGGCGGTTTGGTTAAGTGCGCCGGCCTCGATTTCGCCGCGCTGGCGGTAGGGCACCAGCTGGCCATTCTCGACCCGGCCAACAACACTGCGGCCCTTCAGTTCCGGGTCGAACGCCTCGAGCCGCACCGACACATGGTCGCGCGGCAGGGCGTAGATCGGCTCGTGATAGATCGGCGTGCGTTCGCGCGACGCCTCGATGATCGGCTCGAAATATCCGGTGAACAGGCCCGGGTCTTCGGCCTTGCCCTTTACCCGTAGCGGCACGAGATTGGCTTCGATAAAGCCGCGCAGCGCACTCGTATCATCCGCCGGAATCGCCGCGATCCCGGCACAGACCGGTCGCCAGTCGGCAACGGTTCCGGCCGCGGTCCCGATAGACTTGGTGTCCGGCTGAGGCGCCATGCGGGCGCAGGATTTCTGCCAGGCCGGCAACGCCTCGGCGAGCGCGTCGTTCTGCCAGCCGGGCAACGCCGCAAAGGCGACGGGGGTATATGAGGTCGCCGCCTCGGGCGCCGGCGTTTTCTCGGTATCGCAGGCGCCGAGCGCGATCATACCGGCGAGCAGCGCATAGCGCACAATGCGTGTTTTCGGAACATATCGCGCGGCAATCACCGGCGTCTGGCTCAGTTCGGCGCTTCGGTCGCGACGAGCGTCCAGTTCGGATTACGCGACCGGGTGTTGCGCGCGAAGGTCCAGATATCGGTCACCGTCGTGACCTTGGTGGGATCGCCCGACACCGGTTCGCCCGCCGCGTCACGCACCACTTCGATCTGTTCCGAGACGATCTTCGTGGTCACGAAGGCCACGCGCCCGTCCATGCTCGCCTCGAGCACTTCGGCCTCGCGGATGCCGACGAGGGTCATTTCCATCGTCTCGCTGCGGGTTTCGCGCTCCACAATGGCGCCGGCGAAATTCTCATAGACCTCATCGCTGAGCAGCGGCCGCAGGGTCTCACGATCGCCGTTGGCGAAGGAGGTGACGATCATCTCGAAGGCCATGCGCACACCTTCGACGAATTCGGTCACGGAAAAAGCCGAATCAGCCGCCTGAATGGATTTCAGGCCTTCGGTGGCCGGTGTGCCGTCCGGAATGTCACTTTGGGGCGTGCGATCGGGAAGGCTGACGACGGTGCCATCGTCATGGGCTTCGGGTGCCTCGGCTCGGGCAGGGGCCGCATCGTCGCGTCCTGCATAGGGGTCGGTGGGCGGGCGCTCGTTTCCGGTCCGCTTGCCCAATACGCTGCGCAGGCGAAACACCAGAAAGGCGGCCACCATTGCCAGAAGGATTATGTCTAAGAATGCCACGCGCCGTCCGTTCCGCCGTCGGTATCATTGAAGGGCCGCCCCTGGAAGATCGCGAACATCTACAGAATGCGATCAGAGGCGGGTTGCTCGCCGTCTCAACCGTACCAACATTACGTTCTTGCCCCGCATGAAGCCAGCGGCGGTTGCAAGGCCGGTCGCCCGGCGGTGCGCTGTCTGGTATCACCTAAATAGGGGCAACATGATGAAAGAACAAGAATGCCCATCCTGATTCTCGCCTTGTTGATCGGTATCCCGCTGATCGAGATCTATCTGTTCATCCAGGTCGGCGGCGCGATCGGCGTCTGGTCGACGATCGGTCTGGTCGTTCTCACGGCACTCATCGGCACCGCACTCCTGCGTCAGCAAGGGCTGGCGACGCTCGCGCGCGCGCAGTCGGAACTGGACCAGCAGCACCTGCCAGTCCGCGAGCTGTTCGATGGAGTCTGCCTGCTGGTCGGGGGGTTGCTGCTTCTGACGCCCGGGTTTCTGACCGATGCGCTCGGCTTCTCACTTCTTTTGCCGCCGCTACGTGCCGTTCTCGGCCGCGGCATCTGGGCCGCGCTGGCCCGTTCGCGCAATGTTCATTTCTCCATGTCCGCTGGTGCAGGCGGTGCCGGTGGCCCGTTCGGGCGCGGTCCCGATCAGGGAGCCCACCGCGGCCCGGGACCGGGCGGGCCGGTGCTGGACGGCGAGGAGTTCGGCGTGCACAGGGATGAGAAACCGGACGGCGACGGCGACGGCGCGCCGCCACGCCTTCGCAACGACAATTAGACGCAACAACAATTAGGACCGCGTGGTTGTCGCGCAATACACGTCCGTGTTAGCCAATGCGCCAGCTTCTCGGGCGCGCACGCGCAACCATTAAAACGATACGGAAATGCCATGAGTGACGAAAACGCAGGACAGCCTCAGCCGAACCCTGACGGCACGGACGCCGCCGGTGCGCCGATGATGATTGTCAACGCCCAGTATGTGAAGGATCTCTCGTTCGAGAACCCGAACGCACCGAAATCCCTGAGCCAGCAGGGCGGCGAGCCGAATGTGCAAATCGCCATCGACGTCAATGCCGACCAGATCGCCGAAAAGTCTTTCGAGGTGTCCCTGACGCTGCGCGCCGAAGGTACATCGGGCACCGACGCGCTGTTCATTGTCGAGATCGTCTATGCGGGCATCTTTACCCTGGGCGAAGTGCCGGACGAATATGTCCCGCCGATGCTCTATATCGAAGCCCCGCGCCAGCTCTTCCCCTTCGCCCGCGCCATCATCGCCGATGCCGTGCGCGACGGCGGTTTCCCGCCGCTCCTCGTGCAGCCGATCGATTTCATGTCGATGTACCAGCAGCGGGTCGCCCAGGTTCAGGCCGATGCCGGCAAGGCTGATGCACCGGCCGCCGGCGATACCGGAAAAGGTAACGGCGACGACAAGCAGAAGTTCGAGTTCGAGCTCTAGGCGACGCACGCCGCTGGGCGCATCATCGCCCCCTCAGTCTTCGCCCCTTCAGTCTTCGGTGGGCGACGTCCAGATCGGTTCCTTCAGGCTCTCGACCAGTGTCGCGTGCACCGCCAGCTCCTCGGCGGACGGCGCGTGCGGTCGCGCGGGCCGGGCCTGGCGCTGGACGATTGCCGGACCGTCGGCGGATTTCTTCTCGATGCCCGCCAGTGCGAGATCGGGCTGACGGCCGCCGCGCAGCTGCAGATAAACTTCCGCCAGCAACTCCGCATCGAGCAGCGCGCCATGCTTCTCGCGCCGGGTCAGGTCGATCTCAAAACGCCGGCACAACGCATCCAGGCTGGCCTGCGCGCCCGGAAAGGTGCGCCGGGCCAATGCCACCGTGTCGGTCGACCGCTCCATGGAGAGAACGGGAAAGCCGAGCCGCTTGAGCTCGGCATTGAGGAACTTCATGTCGAAGCTGGCGTTGTGGATGACCAGCTGTGCGTCGCCGATGAATTCCAGGAAATCCCCGACAATCTCGGCGAAGACGGGTTTCTCGGCCAGAAACTCCTCGCTCAGACCGTGCACGTTGAACGCCTCGATGGGCATGTCGCGCTCGGGGTTGCAGTAGACATGATAGGTCTTGCCGGTCGGGATATGGTGCTGCGCCTCGACGCAGCCGATCTCGACGATGCGATCGCCGTTGGCGGGGTCCAGCCCGGTGGTTTCGGTATCGAGAATAATTTCGCGCACGCCTGAGCCCGTCCTGTCCAGATGATGCCGGCTACCGGATACCGGGTTGACCAGACGGCGCGGCGGTTCGGACCGCCGTGACGATCCGTTTCAATCGGCGGAAAGTATAGGCCTTGCCCAGGCCGGTCTCCACGACAAAGTCGGCGCGCCGCCGCTTCTCGCGGTCCGGCATCTGGGACGCAAGGATTCCCGCGAACCGGTCGGCGTCCATCCCCGGCCGGGCCATCACGCGCCTGCGCTGCAGGGCGGCCGGCGCGGTGACCACGACCCCCCCGTCGACCCGGTCTTCGCCGCCGGTTTCGTAAAGCAGCGGAATATCCAGGACGACCAGCGGCGACCGGAGCCGCCGGTGGCGCCGCAAAAACGCGTCTGCGGCCGCCCTTACGCGCGGATGAACAATCGCCTCAAGGTCGCGCCGCGCGTCCGGGTTGCCGAACACGGCCGCACCCAGCGCCTGACGATCAACCCCTGCATCACTGACGGCATACGGGAAACGTGCCCGGATCTCGTCGCGTAAATTCCGGTCCCGCGAAAACAACCTGTGCACCGTGGCGTCGGCGTCATGGACCGGCACACCCAACGTGCGCAGCATGTTCGCGGCGGTGGACTTGCCCATGCCGATGGAGCCGGTGAGGCCGAGCACGATCATGTTTTTGCTCCTGCACGCTGGTCCCGTGCGCGCAGCACCGCGGCCCGCAGGTCGTCGTCGACCGCGGGATCGACCCCAAACCAGGCATGAAACCCGGCGCGGGCCTGGTGCAACAACATGCCGAGACCGTCGATGACGATGTTGCCCCGGGCCCGGCCCGCGGCAAGCAATTCGGTCTCCAACGGCGCGTAGACGATGTCGTTGACGACCGCGTCCGTCGGCAGACGCGCCAGATCGAGCGCAAGCGGTGGCTGGCCCGTCATCCCGAGGGTACTCGTATTTATCAGAAGGCCCGCGTCCGACAGGGCTTCCGCGGCATCGCCCCAGCCATGGGCGCTGACGCGCACCCCGGTCTCCCCGACCAGCTCGGCCAGCGCCTCTGCCCGGCTAATCGTGCGGTTGAAGATGCGGATCTCTGCCACGCCTGCATCCGCGAGGCCGACGACCGCCGCGCGTGCCGCCCCGCCAGCCCCGAGGATCACCACCGGCCGGCCGTCGAACCGCGCCGCCAGTGCGGCGCCCGCGCCCGCGCGAATATTCTCGATCAGGCCATAGGCGTCGGTGTTGGTCGCCGACAACGTACCGTCTTTTTCGACCACAATCGTGTTCACAGCCCCGATCCGGCGCGCCGTAGCGTCGATCGAATCCACGATTTCGAGGGCGGCCTCCTTGTGGGGCACGGTAAGGTTCACGCCCCGGAACCCGTTTTCCGCAAGGTTTTCGAGTGCGGCCTGTAATGCCACCGGTTCTACCGGGATCGCGTCATAGCGGCCCGCGATGCCATAACGCGCGAGCCAGTGACCATGCAGCGCCGGCGACAGGGAATGGGATACGGGCCAGCCCATCACACCTGCCTTGACGACCCCTGACCTCGAAACGCCCGTCATGTCATCACCACATCTTCGTTGCGCAGGAATTCCAGCACCGGCAGCAGGGGAAAACCCAGAATATCGAAGAAATCACCGTCGATCTCCGAAAACAAATGCGGGCCCATGCCTTCCATTTCATAGGCGCCGACCGACTGGCAGGCAGCTTCGCCAACGGTCTTTACATAGCGCTCGATGAAGTCATCGCTTAACGTACGCATACGGAGCCTGGCGCTGGAATTATGGTGCCAGATGACGGTCCCATCGCGCACGGCGCAAACCGCTGCATGTAGTGTGTGATCCTTACCCATCAGGCGCCTCAGGTGTCCGCGTACGCCCTCGAGGCCGACCGGCTTTTCGAACAGCTCACCCTCGCAGGACAGGACCTGATCGGCACCGAGCACGATCGTATCTCCCACCACATCCGCCGCCAATTCCATCGCCACGTGCTGGGCCTTGAGCTCGGCAAGGACTTCGGCAATCGTGCCGTGTGCGGTGTCCGCCGCCAGCAGCCGGTCGCGCACCTCGCCCTCGTCGATATGGGCCGGGACGATGTCATGGGGCACCCCCACCGCCGTTAAAAGCCGTGTGCGAACCGCGCTGGCCGACGCCAGCACGACAGTGCAGCCGCGATTGGAGACCATCGCGTCAGCCGGCGCCATCACTGCCTTTTCCGCTTTCTTCCAGGTGGCGGTTGTAAACCGTCACGATCGCCGCGGATGTCTCCTCGATGGACCGCCGGGTCACATCGATGACCGGCCACTTTTTGCGGGCAAAATAACGCCGCGCCGCCGTGATCTCCGCGCGCACGACTTCCGGGTCCACATAGTCGGTCTCTTCATGTTCATGCAGGGACGTCAGCCGCGCCCGGCGCAGTTCGACCAGGCGTTTCGGGTCATTGGTCAGACCGATGACCAGCGGATGGGTCAGATGTTCGAGGCTTTCCGGCAGCGGCACGCCGGGCACAAAGGGTACATTGGCGGCCTTGATCCCCCGGTTGGCGAGATACAGGCAGGTCGGTGTCTTCGAGGTGCGCGACACGCCCACCAGGACGATATCGGAGCCATTCAGCTCTTCGGTTCGCTGTCCGTCATCGTGGGTCAGCGACCAGTCCATCGCCTCGATCCGCGCGAAATAGGCCTCGTCGAGTTCGTGCTGCCCGCCGATCCGATGGGTCGGCTGCTGGCCCAGATAATTACCGACGGCGGCGATCACCGGATCGAGCACGGAGATACACGGCACCATGCGCAGCCGACAGCCCCTGAGCAGCTGCTCGCAAAGCCCATCATCCACCAGGGTGAAGATCACCGGGCCGGGGTTTTCGCCGATCTCCTCGAGTACCAGCTCCATCGCCTTGGGCGTGCGTGCCATGGGCCAGAAATGCTCAATCGATTCGGTGTCGGAGAACTGCGCCAGGCAGGCGCGGGCCACCGATTGGATCGTCTCACCGGTGGAATCGGACACGAGATGCAGATGAAAGACATCGTCGGTCTCTGCGGGTTTGGCGGTTTCAGCCATCGGCGGCACCATTTCGGCTGGGAGTAAAAGCAATGACAGCGGGGATAAGTCGCGACTTTGCGCGGCTCAAAATATTTGTTCAACGTTATGCCGTTCGTACACCCCCCTGTCATCCCACGGCAGATAAAGTTTCCAACAGCCGGTATGCATCCGCTAGCGCAGACATTCATTCCATCGCACGCGGCAGGTGATCCACATGCGCCCTGGGCACGAATACATTCCAGATCAATGGCCTGGGTGATTTGCGAACAGTCCGCCCCGCAGTCCATGCACAGCCGGTAACCAAATTGTATGGAGTGGTGACAAACGACTTATCCCTCGGATTCACCGCACATCTACAACTACAGTTCACTTATCACTACGTTCAATTACTTATTTTTAGGATGCGCCAGGATAACTGGATCGGCATAGTCAGCGCTCGTTCAGCCCCATCCAAAACCCGTTCCGACCGCTCTCCGACCCCCAAACCCAAACGTCAGTTCGCCAACCGTGTCCAATCTGTTTCTCGATGCTCTTTCCGGAAAACCCGGGGCCCGATCACCCTTCTGGTTCATGCGCCAGGCCGGCCGATATCTCCCGGAGTACAGGGAAATTCGTGCCCAGGCCGACGGATTTCTCGATCTCTGCTACACCCCGGAACGCGCGGCCAGGGTCACCCTTCAGCCGATCGAACGCTTCCGGCCCGACGCCGCAATCCTGTTCTCGGATATTCTGGTTATCCCCGATGCGATTGGCCAGGAGGTCGGTTTTGTCGAGGGGACGGGACCGGTGCTCACACCGGTGACCAGCGGTGCGGATCTGGCGAAGCTTGATCCCGGCCGAACGCTCGAACATCTGGCCCCGGTCTTCGAGACCGTCACCCGTGTTCGTGCTGAATTGCCGGATGACGTGGCGCTGATCGGGTTCGCCGGCGCGCCCTGGACAGTAGCGACCTACATGGTCGAGGGCGGCTCCAGCCGGGACTTCAACGCGATCAAAAGCTGGGCTGTCCGCGAACGCGCAGACTTCGCCGTCCTGATGGATATTCTCGTGGCGTCGACGACCGATTATCTGGTGGCGCAGGTCGAGGCGGGGGCTCAGGCGCTGCAGCTCTTCGACACCTGGGCCGGCGCGGTGCCGGCAAATGATTTCGATGCCTGGGTAATTTCGCCGACAGCGCGGATCGTCGCCGGGGTGAAGGCTTGCGCGCCGGATG
>JAQCFD010000066.1 GCA_027618305.1 Pseudomonadota bacterium | reverse complement strand
TGCGCTTCGCTTGCTGGGGAGGATCATCGTCAAGCCGCCGCCGGAAGGTATTTGTCATAGCCTTCCGCCTCCAACTGCAACGCCAGTTCCGGCCCGCCCGACGCCACGATCCGGCCCGCCGCCAGGACGTGCACCCGGTCCGGTTTGATGTAGTCCAGCAGGCGCTGATAGTGGGTGATGACCAGCATGGCCCGATCGGGCGAACGCAGGGCGTTGACCCCTTCGGACACGATCCGCAGGGCGTCGATGTCCAGCCCCGAATCCGTCTCGTCGAGGATCAGCAGCGACGGCTCCAGCAGGGCCATCTGCAGGATCTCCATCCGCTTCTTCTCTCCGCCGGAGAAGCCGACGTTCAAAGGACGTTTCAGCATGTCGAAGTCCATCTTCAGGCTTCGGGACGCCTCGCGGACCAGCTTCAGGAAGGCCGGCGCCGCCACCTCCTCCTCGCCCCGCGCGCGCTTCTGCGCATTCAGCGCCGTCCGCACGAAGGTCAGGGCCGGGACGCCGGGAATCTCGATCGGATACTGGAACGACAGGAAGACGCCCTTGGCCGCCCGCTCGGCCGGCTCCAGCGCCAGCAGGTCCTCGCCCGCCCATTCGACCGCGCCTTCAGTCGCCTCATATCCGGGCCGGCCCGACAGGGCGTAACCCAGCGTCGATTTGCCCGCGCCGTTCGGCCCCATGATGGCGTGCACTTCCCCCGCCGGCACTTCGAGCGTCAGCCCCTTGAGGATCGGCTTGTCGCCGACGGAGACGTGGAGGTTGGATATAGTCAGCATCGTCAAACAGTCTCTTCCAACGGCAGGATCGCGCCTTCGGGCATTGTCCAATTCGTGGGGATATGGTCAAAATCGCCACCGCATATCGTCCGGCCGTCCGGCCCGAATGCGATGAATATCCAGCGAGGCGGATCGGGAAAGCCGTGCCAGACGCGCTCCATCAGAATCCAGCTCTCGTCATCGGTCTCTACAGCCGCGACGAGAAAGTCCGCGTACGTTTTCAGCGTCCTGTGAGCTTCAAACGCCTTTTGCTCGGTTGACGTCGGCGTCCGCCATTCAACCGTACGCCTCAGGCGCTCGTTGGCGCGCTTGTCGTTCATCAGGCCTGATGACGGCGCCCCCTTCGTGACCTTGTTGGCGAACCCCGCCCGTCGATCCGTCATCCGACCGAGCCTTCCAGACTGATCGCCACCAGCTTCTGCGCCTCGACGGCGAACTCCATCGGCAGTTCCTGCAGCACGTCACGGACGAAGCCGTTGACCAGCAGGGCCACCGCCTCTTCCTGCGACAGGCCGCGCTGCTGGGCGTAGAACAGCTGGTCGTCCGACAGGCGCGTCGTCGTCGCCTCATGCTCCAGCTGGGCCGAGCCGTTGCGGGCCTCGATATAGGGGATGGTATGCGAGCCGCAGTCCTTGCCGATCAGCAGACTGTCGCACTGGGTGAAGTTTCTCACCCCCGTCGCCTTCGGATGCACCGAGACCAGGCCGCGATAGGTCGAGTCCGACCGACCCGCCGACACCGCCTTGGCGATGATCCGCGACTTGGTGTTCTTGCCCAGGTGGATCATCTTGGTGCCGGTGTCGGCCTGCTGACGCCCGTTGGTGATGGCGATGGAATAGAACTCGCCCGAGCTGTCGTCGCCCTTCAGGATGCAGGACGGATATTTCCAGGTGACGGCCGAACCCGTCTCGACCTGGGTCCACGACACCTTCGACCGGTCGCCCCGGCAATCGGCCCGCTTGGTGACGAAGTTGTAGATGCCGCCCCGCCCTTCCGCATCGCCGGGGTACCAGTTCTGGACCGTCGAATATTTCACCTCGGCGTCGTCCAGCGCCACGATCTCGACCACGGCCGCATGCAGCTGGTTCTCGTCGCGCATCGGCGCGGTGCAGCCCTCAAGGTACGAAACGTAGCTGCCCTTGTCGGCGATGATCAGGGTCCGTTCGAACTGGCCGGTCTGGCTGGCGTTGATGCGGAAATAGGTCGACAGCTCCATCGGGCATCGCACGCCCGGCGGGATGTAGACGAACGACCCGTCGGAAAAGACCGCGCTGTTCAGGGCCGCGAAATAGTTGTCCGAGACCGGCACCACCGATCCCAGATATCGCCGCACCAGCTCGGGATGTTCGCGCAAGGCCTCGGAGATCGGCATGAAGATCACGCCCGCCTTGGCCAGCTCCTCCTTGAAGGTGGTGACCACGGACACGCTGTCGAACACGGCGTCCACGGCCACGCGCGGTGCGCCCTGCACCCCCGCCAGCACCTCCTGCTCGCGCAGGGGGATGCCGAGCTTCGCATAGGTCTCCAGCAATTTGGGATCGACCTCGTCGAGGGACTTCGGCCCGTCGGTCGTCTTGGGCGCGGCGTAGTAATAGCTGTCCTGATAGTCGATCGCCGGATACTGCGGCTTCTGCCAGGTTGGCTCTTCCATGGTGAGCCAGTGGGCATAGGCCTTCAGGCGCCAATCGAGCATCCACGCCGGCTCTTCCTTCTTTTTCGATATCAGGCGGACGATATCCTCGCTCAACCCCTTGGGGGCGAGGTCGATTTCGATGTCGGTGACGAAACCGTATTTATACTGTTCGCCGATAGAGCGGACCTGCTCAATGGCCTCTGTGGTGGCTGCCATAACGTCCTTCCAGCTTCCTATTCAGCGGCACGTACAGAGCGATCGCCCTGCTGCGCACCAACAGCCGCGGCGATTGCATCCGCCGCGATTTCAACTTCCGTTTCCGTGGTGAAACGGCCAAATCCGATTCGTATGCTCGCCCCGGCGTCAGCATCGTCGAGACCCAGCGCACGCAATACGTAAGATGGTTCCACAGACGCCGAAGTACAGGCCGAACCCGTCGAAATCGCGACGGATTCCAGCGCCGCCATCAACGCCTCGGCATCGACGCCCGGAAAACCGACATTCAGATTCCCCGGGACGCGATCTTCCAACGACCCGTTCACGAACATATCTGCATGGCGTGCGCGCAAACGATCGAGCATCGCCGTGCGCAAAGCCGCCAGACGCAAACCTTCGGCAGTCATTTCCGATGCGGCAACGACAGCCGCCTCCCCCAGCGCTACAACCATCGGCACCGGGAGTGTCCCCGAACGATGGCCGCGTTCCTGTCCGCCGCCACTCATCTCTGCCAGCAGGCGGGCGCGCGGTCGGCGGCGAATGTAGAGCGCGCCGATGCCCTTGGGGGCATACATCTTGTGGCCGGAGATGCTGAGCAGATCGATCTGCAGGGCACCGACGTCCAGTGGCACCTTGCCGGCCGCCTGGGCGGCGTCCGTGTGCAGGAGCACGCCACGCGCACGGCACAGGGCACCCAATTCGGCCAGGGGCTGAATCACGCCGATTTCGTTGTTCACAGCCATCACCGTGACGAGCGCGGTCTTGTCTGTCATGGCGGCCGCCACCGTTTCCGGGTCGACCAAACCATCGGGTCCAACACCGACGATGGTCACTTCGGCGCCCTGATCGGCCATCGCCGCGCAGGATTCGAGAACGCATTTGTGCTCGGTCGCGACGGTGACGATGTGATTGCCGCGACCGTGGCGCATGGCGAAACGGACAGCCCCCTTGATGGCCAGGTTGTTCGATTCCGTCGCACCGGACGTGAAGACGATTTCCCGCGCACTGGCACCGATCAGCGCCGCCACCTGATCCCGCGCGATATCCACGGCTTCAGCGGCCTGCCGCCCCCAGGCATGCTGCTCGGAATGGGCATTGCCGAAGGTCTCGCTGAACCAGGGCAGCATCGCGTCGAGCACGCGCGGATCCACCGGCGTGGTCGCCTGGTGATCGAGGTAAATTGCGGTCGGTGCCGGGCTCATGCGACTGCCCTCTGTGCCGTCGCGTCAGCGCTGCGGCGTTGCGCCATGGCAGCCCAGGCATCGACAAACCGGTCGACATCCCGGGGGACCGAATTCCAGCCCAACGAGACACGGATCGCGGACTGCGCCGCGGCGTCGTCCAGCCCCATGGCACGCAAGACATGACTGGGGGCGACCTTGCCGCTCGAACAGGCCGAACCGGAACTCACCGCGACGCCGGCCAGATCGAGTTGCATCACCTGAATCGCTGCTGTCATGCCCGGCAGGCCGACACAGCTTGTGTTCGGCAACCGATCACCATCAACACCATGAATGACAACATCCGGGAATGCGGCGCGCAATTTGGTTTCCAGGTCGTCGCGAAGCCCCGCAAGTTCCGCGAACAGTTCCAGCTTTTCCCGCGCGATACGCGCGGCGGCGCCGAAGCCGGCGATACCGGCAACATTCTCGGTTCCCGCCCGGCGTCGCCGCTCCTGCCCGCCGCCCCGCAACAGGGGTTCGGGGTCGAGGCCGTCACGAACGATCAGGGCGCCCACGCCCTGCGGTCCACCCAGCTTATGCGCCGAGACGCTCATCATATCGACACCGAGATGTCCGAAGGAAACATCGATCTTGCCGGCCGCCTGCACGGCATCGCAATGAACCAGCGCATCATGTTCATGTGCCAGGCGCACAATTTCACGAACCGGCTGCAGAACACCCGTCTCGTTGTTGGCGAGCATGACGGAGACAAGCGCCGGTTCTTCGCTTTGCGCCAGCTTCTCGCGCAGTTGCGCAATGACCAGCACGCCGTCGGCATCCACATCAACCATCTGCGCATCTTCGCGCGCACCAAGCACGGAATCATGCTCGATCGCAGAGACCAGCACGGTGCCGTCGAAACCACGAAGCGCCTGATTATTTGCCTCCGTGCCGCCCGAGGTGAAAACAATGTTCGCCGGCGACACGCCGACCAGTGACGCGACGGATTCGCGCGCCTCATCCAGCGTATGGCGGACCAACCGGCCAAACCGGTGCACCGATGATGCATTGCCGTGCTGGGTCAATGCGCGCGAGATCGCATCGGCCGCCTCGGGCCGCACCGGCGTCGTCGCATTGTGATCGAGATACGTATCCACGGCCTGTTCGCTCACGCCTATTCGGCCGCGATCTCGGAGAATGCCGCGGCGGGTGCGCGCTGCGGCTGGCCATAGACCCGCCCTTCGCACACATCCGCCAGGCTGACCGAGTTCAGATACGAATGAATCTGATGGCCAAGTTCCTCCCACAGATCATGGGTCATGCAGCGACTGCTGCGCTGGATACAGCCCTTCGCCGCGCCGGGCTTGCAACCCGTGGTGCGGATCGGCTCATCCACGGCGGCGATCACATCGGCAATGCGAATTTGTTCGGCACCATAGGCCAGCTTGTATCCGCCCCCGGGTCCGCGAACACTGGTGACCAGACCCGCGCGGCGCAGTTTTGCAAACAACTGCTCCAGATAGGACAACGAAATCTCCTGCCGGCCCGCCACCTCTGAAAGTGCCACCGGGCCCAACGCCCCAAACTGCGCCAGATCAACCATCGCCATGACGCCATAGCGTCCTTTGGTGCTGAGTTTCACGATCGACCTCCTTCTTCGTTTTCTTGTCCGGACGCCGGCTTAGTATGACGCCGAAGGTTTGTCGGAATCTGATTCTTTCTCGACCGATGCGCGGCGCATCTGAATGCGCTCTTCCAGCTCCCGCTCCAGTTCCTGCACGCGCATGCGCAACTTGCTGATCTCATTCAGCATGGCGCCCATCGCCTTGGCATCGGGATCCGGGATGTCATCGGTTGGCGTGCCGTATGCCGAGAAGTGTTCCGGTGAGCAGGACGACGTCGCGACGGGCTGGGCGGGAATTCCAACGACCGTGCAATTTTCCGGGACGTCCTTCACCACGACCGCATTTGCGCCGACACGGGCATTACGTCCGACGGTCACGGGGCCCAGAACCTGGGCGCCCGAACCGATGATCGAACCCGAAAGCAATGTTGGGTGCCGCTTCACATCCTTCTGGGTTTCGCTGTCAACAGCCGGCGCAATCCCGCCGAGCGTGACGTTGTGATAGAGCGTCACATCGTCTTCGATTTCGGCGGTCTCGCCGATCACCACGCCGATCGCATGATCGATCACGAGACGGTGGCCAATCTTTGCCGCAGGGTGAATATCCACGCCCGTCAGGAACCGTCCGATGTTGCCCACGAAGCGTGCCAGGACCACCAATCGGTGTGACCAGAGCCAATGCGCGAGGCGAAACCAGACCACCGCATGGAAACCGGGATAGCTGGTTGCCACCATGAGTCGGGAGCTTGCTGCCGGATCGCGTTCAAGATACGCGTCCAGATCGTCAAAGAGATGCTTGAAGACCATGTCGACCTTTATGATATAGAGCGCTCTGCATCGCTCTTCCCGCCGGATTGACCACGCCACAGCGTGACTTGAATCGGGATATATGATGTCCGAGTAAACTGGTCAAGTATTTGCCTCAAGTCCTTGGGAATCGGGACTCAAAAATCCGATTCCGTAGCTCTGTCATTTGCCGTACGTCCTCGGCGAAATGGGAACAAGATATGCCTGAAGTCATCATCAACGGCCCCGAAGGTCGCCTGGAAGGCCGCTACTATCCGGCAAAAGTTCCAAATTCCCCGATTGCCTTGCTGCTGCATCCGCACCCGCAGCATGGCGGCACGATGAACAACAAGGTCGTCTATCAGCAATATCAAATGTTCGTCCGGCGCGGGTTCGCAACTCTGCGATTCAACTTTCGCGGTGTCGGGCGCAGCCAGGGCAGCTTCGACCGAGGCGAAGGTGAGCTGTCGGATGCCGCGTCCGCACTCGACTGGCTGCAAACGCAAAATCAGGACGCGCCGATGTGCTGGGTCAGCGGTTTTTCATTTGGCGCCTGGATCGGCATGCAATTGCTCATGCGTCGTCCGGAGATCACGGGATTCGTTTCCATCTCGCCGCCCGCCAACATGTACGACTTCTCGTTCCTGGCGCCCTGCCCGGCCTCCGGCCTGATCACCCATGGCGACAAGGACGACATCGTTCCCCAGGATTCCGTGACGGACCTGATCGCGAAGCTCGCGAAACAGAAGGATGTCATCATCGACTTCCAGGTCCTCAAGGGCGCGACGCATTTCTACAACGAGCATCTGGACGAGCTTGAGAAGACCGTAACCGGATATCTTGACCGGCGTACCGCCGAAATCCAGGCGTCACTTGCCGCCGAGGTCGAAGATCTGGATGACGGCGACGAGGCCGACGCGGACGCAGATTAAGCCTGGGACGCCCGAAAAAATTTCCCGCCCGTGGTGGGTTGGGAAACGCCGGTCGTCGTGGGCCCGCTCAGAGGTAGTCCGCGCAGGCTGCGCACGGCGAGATAGGCGAAAGCCTGCGCTTCCATAGCATCGCCGTCGATGCCTGCTGTCTCCGTCGGCACAACCGCCGCGCCGAGGGCCCTCCTGAGCCGATCCATCAGGGTCGGGTTCTTCCGCCCGCCCCCCGTCACCAGCCAGCGAACAGGCTCCGCCGGCAGATGCAACACCGCGCGCGCCACGGCCTCGGCAGTGAAGGCGGTCAGGGTCGCCGCACCGTCCTCGACCGACAATCCCTCGACGAGCGCCAAATCGAAGGCATCCCGGTCGAGTGATTTCGGGGGCGGAGCCTGAAAATAGTCGTTCTCCAGAAGCGCGGCGAGACCGGTTTCATCAACACGCCCGGCTGCAGCCAGCCGTCCGTCCAGATCAAAGGGCGCCCCGGTGTGGCGGTGCACCCAGTCGTCGATCAAGGCGCCGCCTGGCCCCGTATCGAATGCCCGGATGTGCGCAAACACATCGTCCTGCCCGGCCCTGGCATCATCACCGATCCAGGTCAGGTTGGCGACGCCACCGATATTGAGAAAACACACAGGCCGATCCGACGGCGCGCGCGCAACATGAAACAGGGGCACGAATGGTGCGCCCTGGCCACCGGCCGCCATGTCGGCCGCGCGAAAATCGGCAACCACGTCGGCACCGATCTCCCGCGCCAACCTTTGCCCGTCACCGATCTGCAACGTGCGCCCATGTGCCGGGTCGTGAAACACCGTATGGCCGTGAAATCCGACCACCTCGATCATCGCCGCCGACACACCGGCCTGCGTCAGCAATTCCCGAACGATCGCGACATGACGCGCCGTCAACTCGGCGGCGACGGCCTCATGTGCGCCCGCGATGCCAACCACAGCACGGAGCATCGCACGGAATTCGGAATCATAAGGATGATCCAGCGCCGCGACGGGCTCGAACACCGACATCCCGTCCGTCCGGATCAGGGCGGCGTCGATTCCATCCATCGATGTCCCGCTCATCAGGCCCACCGCGAGGCAGCTCTCACTCGCGCTCATGCCGCGAATCCCCTATCTCATGCGATGTGAAGATATACACGCTGACGGTTCAGATGTGTTAGTGAACGCCCGCTTTGCCCGCCAGGCCGGTTGAGAAGATATGCCCGACTACAAATCAGAATTTATCCAAACGCTGACCGCGCGCGGTTTCCTGCACCAGTGCACCGATATCGACGCGCTCGACAAACGCGCCTCGGAAGGCGTCATCACGGCCTATGTTGGCTATGATGCGACCGCCGACAGCCTGCATATCGGCAATCTGGTTTCGATCATGATGCTGCATTGGCTGCAGCAGACCGGCCACCGGCCGATCGTCCTGATGGGCGGCGGCACGACGAAGGTCGGCGACCCGTCCGGCAAGGACGAAACCCGCCAGCTTCTGACCGATGAAAAGATCGCATCGAACATCGCGTCGATCCGCCAGACCTTCGACAGCTTCGTGTCTTTCGGCGACGGCGACGGCGACGCGATCCTGGTGAACAATGCCGAATGGCTCGACGCGCTCGAATACATACCGATGCTGCGCGAGATCGGCCGCCACTTCACGATCAACCGAATGCTGACATTCGATTCCGTGAAGATGCGCCTCGACCGCGAACAGCCGCTGACCTTCCTCGAATTCAACTACATGATCCTGCAGGCCTACGACTTCGTGGAACTTGCGCGGCGCCACGACTGCACCCTGCAGATGGGCGGGTCGGACCAGTGGGGCAACATCGTCAACGGGATCGATCTCGGCCGACGGATCGCCGAAAAGGAACTCTACGGGCTGACCACGCCGCTGATCACAACCGCCTCCGGCGCGAAGATGGGCAAGACGGCCGAGGGCGCGGTTTGGCTCAAGGCGGACAAGTTTGAGCCGTATGATTATTGGCAATTCTGGCGGAACACCGAGGATGCCGATGTCGGCCGCTTCCTGAAGCTGTTCACCGCCTTGCCGCTGGACGAGATCGCCCGCCTCGAGGCGCTCGAGGGCGCGGAAATCAACGAAGCGAAAAAGATCCTCGCCAACGCCGCCACCCGTATGCTGCACGGTGCGGATGCTGCCGATCGCGCGGCGCAAACGTCGGAACAGACATTCGAATCAGGCGTGACGGCAGAAGGCCTGCCGACGACCGACTTGCCACGCGGCGAACTCGAAGCGGGTATCGCGCTCTTCGCGCTCATGGCACGCGCGGGCCTGGCGTCTTCCAACAGCGAGGCGCGGCGGCTTATCAAGGGTGGCGGCGCGCGCATCAACGACATCGCAATCAACGACGAAACCCATGACGTCGGCGTCGATGCCATCAACGCCGATGGGGTGATCAAGCTCTCCGCTGGCAAGAAGCGCCACGCGCTGATCCGGCCGGTTTAGGCCCGCGCCCCGCGCCGGTCAGCGGCCCTCGTCAGGGGCCGGCTCCAGTTCTTCGTCGTTGTCCGCCCCGGGACTGTCCTCACGCCCGAAACCTGTCAGCAACCGCCGCACGATCCCCGGCGTGAGTACCGACAGGGGGTTCACAGACACATCGGGATCATCGAGCGTCCCGCCAACCCGGAACGTCGCCGCGAAGATGCCATCCGCCCCGCCCGACAGAACGGCCCCGATCAGCGGAATGTTCGCCAGCAATGAATTCAGAGTGTAGGCAGGTGCGATTTCACCCGTCAGTTCCAGCGCGTCGGTCTCCCGGTCAATACGGCCACTTGCGAGAACACCGATATCGGCGCCACGTGCCTTCCCCTCCCGGATGGTGATCTCCTTGTCCGTCAGCGTGAAAGGCACCTCGACGCGCCGAAAGGTGAGACCTTGCCCACCGAGCACGTCGGCGATCCCCGAAAAGGATGTGAGCGCAAGGATCTGGGCACCGATAGGGCCCTCGGTCAGAACAAAATTCTGCATGTCCAACTGGCCCGTGATCACCGCGTTATCCCCCGACCCGGACATCTGTCCCCGGACGCGCATCTCGCCACCGCGAATCGTATCGATCCAGTCGAGTGCGCTCAGAACAGCGCCGGCGTTGTCGGATTCGAAGTTCACGCTTCGCGCCTCACCTTCGGGCTCAACGCGAAGATATATGCGGCCACCATTCGACAACCGTCCGCGCAACTCAACATCGGACCAATCGTTACCGTCATTGAAGAAGGTGCCAAAGGCACCCAGCAGACTAGTTTCCTCACCCAGGCGAATCTCGGCGACCGGCGACTGTTCGCTGATCACGATCTGCATCGCCGAATCTTCCTTGTCTTTCTCATCCGATTCTTCGAACAAGTTCTCCATCACGGACCGAAGATCGAGCGAGGCCCCGCCCACCGAAATAAGCTGGGGCACACCTTTGGGCAGCTCGATATTCACAAAGGCATCGGTCTCGCCAAACACCAGCCGCTCAAGCGTCAGCCGCTGCAATTCCGGGCCGTCGATGCCAGACCTGAACAGACCCGCGCCATCAATTTCCAGGTCGCCCGCACGCACCGATAATTCGGGCATCGACGTCAGCACCTCGTTCTGCACCAGGAACCGAACAAACGCACGTCCCTCTTCGCCCGGCATCTTCGTCCAGCCGAACGGGTCCATGTCCACGGTCAAATCCGTGAGGTCAATCTCGGCGGCACCAACCGCGGCACCATCCCAGCCGATCGCGTAGGTCAGGCCCAGCCCCGCCGGGCCGGACACGAATGGAATACCGTCCAATCCGAATTCGGCACGGGCGTCATCATCCAGGTTGGCCCGCACCTTGTAGAGGGTCCGCACGGCGTCCCCCTCTTCGAAACGCTCGCGCCAGGTCAGACCGATCGGCACACTGCCAATCGCGGCGGTACCGCTGACCTCCATGCCATCGCGGTTCACCTTCAACGCCAGGTCACCCTTGCTAACCGGCAACCCGAACACGGCATCCTCGGCCCCAAAATCAACCATCCGCGACGCCGTGGCGACGGCGATCTGATCAATCAGGACATCATCGAGAAGCGGGAAAGCGAAAACAGCGTTAGTCCTGTGACTGCCACTGGTGCGTTCAGGATCGAGGCCGAAACCCGAGATGAACTCAAGCGGCTCGCTATCGAGAATTTCGAGCGCATCGCGCACCGGACCCGAGATTGTTACTTCGATCTTGATGCTTTCGCCGCGCGGCGGGCCATCGAGCCCGAGAATCTCGACTCTGCCAGACTCGGCCACAAGATCTCGCAGTGTCCCGCCCCCGAGGTCGACAGTGAAGTTTCGCGTATCGAACCGCGCGACGCCGAACACATCACGCACCGGCGGCAATGGCCGCAAATAATGCACGGCTGTCTCTCGGAAGCGTATTTCCCCGTCGAAGTCCACGATGTCGACGCTGCCCGGGTCGGTCTCCGGAACATTAGCGCGCACACGCAGTATGGCGCTGTCGACATGACCGTCTTTCAGATTCTCCGTAATCCAGGAGCGCGCGGAAGGTTCGATCTCCCGGGGCCAGTATGTCTCGATCGAATTGACAGGAAGATCGTGCACTTCAGCGATTACAACCAGATTCCACTGATCGAGCACATGGCGTGCGTTGCCGTTCAGCAGAATTGTCGTGGCACCCAATTCGAGTATCCCGCTTTCGAGTACGAAGGCATCGAAACCCTGCTCCGAGCGCATACGAAAGCTTCCGGAATCGAATGCGACCGGCTCTTCGAACAAGCTGTCGAGCACGACATGTCCCGCCCCGGCGCGAACATCGACACTCATGCCCGACGGTTCCAGATTAGAATCCAGGGATAATGTGAGCGTGCCCTCAAGCTTGGCATCGAGCTGGGCAAGCGGCTCCAGTTCCGGGGCAAACGCCGCCAGTGTGGCTGGCGACACGTCACTGAACACCAGTCCGAGTTCGGTCGCACCCGATTCTGCGCGATAAATTCCGGACAGATCCGCGCGAATGGCTCTGCCCAACTCCCCGAACACCACAGACCCTTCCGCACTGATGCCCTCGGCGTCGCGCAGGAGAGCGATGTTTGCGCGCGGCGTGCTCAAGTGCATGCCACGCTGAAAATCGTCGAACTCGATCAACGCGCTGCGCACGGCGACACGCGTCAGATACCCGCTCGCTCGATCCGGATTCGGCGTTTTCAGAAGCTCTTCGATCAAGCCGGGCGACGTCGCACTGCTACCATCGGCCGCCGGACTGTTTCCGATATCCATGCTGATATCGCCGTTGACCTCGCGCACTACCCGCACCCGAGGGCCGAACAACTCAAGGCTGGTGGGTGCCACCAGGCCGCGCAACAACGCCCGGCCGCTGAACTTGATCGACATTTCCGGGATTGTGGCGCGCACACTATCGCTGGAATCGACGAACTGCAGACCGACGGCGCGGATGTCCAGTTCCCGCTCGTCTGCCGCCCATGTCAAAATCGTGTCGTGCAGCCGAATGCGCGCGTTGCCGTGCCCCGTGTCCAATGCACGTTCGATGAGCGGTGTCAGGAAACTGAGGCTGATGGGGCCGCGGCTGAGCTGCCAGATCAGAACACCGAAAATCAGCGCCAACCCGACCAGAGCGGCGGCGAAAAACAACAACAACCATCGCGAGCTTCGGACGATCAACGGAGGCCCTTTCATAAAGCCCGATGCAACCAAGCGTGAGCGCTTGACCGTCCCCCACGCCATACAGCAGTGTGCGCGAAAATCAAGCGGCCCTCATGAGCTTTGCATTCTCGCCAATTCCTGACCAGTTGCCGCGGCCGTCAGATCCCAAAAGGGTGGAACGGGGGCTGGAGCGTTTCCGCGCCGCGGCCGCCGCAT
>JAQCFD010000065.1 GCA_027618305.1 Pseudomonadota bacterium | reverse complement strand
GGCACGTTTGGCGGCAATATCGGCAACGCCTCGCCCATCGGCGATACGCCGCCCTGCCTGATCGCACTCGATACGGCCCTCACGCTTCATGGCCCGAAGGGCGCCCGGGAGATTTCGCTGGAGGATTTCTTCCTCGACTATCGCAAGACCGATCTGGCCGAGGACGAGGTCATCGTGGCGCTGCGTATCCCGAAACTGGGGGCGGATCAGATCTTCCGCAGCTACAAGGTCTCCAAGCGTTACGATCAGGATATTTCCGCCGTCGTCGGCGCGTTTCGCCTGACCATCGCCGACGGCATCGTCACCGAAGCGCGTATTGCGTTCGGCGGCATGGCGGCGACACCGAAGCGGGCGGCGCATTGCGAGGCGGCGCTGACCGGTCAGCCCTGGTCGGAGGAAAGCGCGGCGCGCGCCGGTGCCGCCGTGGCAAAAGACTTCCAGCCGATCGACGATCACCGGGCAACCGCCGACTACCGCGTGCGGGTCGCCGCAAACCTTTTCGTGCGCCTGCATCGCGATCTCGAAGGCGCCGACGAGACCGAGGTCACCAGCCTATGAACGCAGACGGCGATATTCGCGGCGCGGTCCACAGCAACGTCCGCCATGACAGTGCGCGCGGGCATGTCACGGGGGCGGCGCGATACATCGACGATATGCCGATGCTGCCCGGTACCCAGGAAATTGTGCTGGTCACGTCGCCCCATGCCCATGCCCGGATCGTGTCGGTAGATGTGTCCGAGGCACGGTCCATGGACGGCGTGCGCGGCATCGCGACCGCCGACGACATTCCAGGGCATAATGATATCGGCCCCATCTTCGACGGTGAGCCGGTGCTGGCCAGCGGTATTGCAGACTACGCCGGCGCCCCCGTCGTGGCCGTGGCGGCCGATACGTACGACCAGGCATATGCGGCTGCGAAGAAGGTCGTCGTCGAATATGAAGAGCTGACGCCGGTCCTGGAGATCGAGGACGCGCTCGAACGTGCGCAATACACCTATCCGCCCCAGATCATGACCTCGGGCGATCCCGACGCGGCAATCGCGGCCGCGCCCCGGCGGATCAAGGGCGAGCTGCGCTGCGGCGGGCAGGATCATTTCTATCTCGAGAGCAATATCGCGCTGGTGGTGCCCCGCGACGATGGCGATCTGGATGTCTACAGCTCGACCCAGCATCCCAGCGAGGTGCAGCACGGGGTGGCCCATACGCTCGGGGTGCCGAGCAATGCCGTCACGGTGGAGGTCCGCCGCATGGGGGGCGGCTTTGGTGGCAAGGAAAGCCAGCCGACGATCATCGCCGCCATCGCGGCGCTCATGGCCAGCATGACCGGTCGGCCGGCCAAACTCCGCCTGCGCCGAGACGACGACATGATTGTCACGGGCAAGCGTCATGATTTCCTGTTCCGCTACCAGGCCGGGTTCGACGAGACCGGCCGGATCGCCGGCGTGGATATCCTGATGGGGATGCGTTCGGGAAATGTTGCCGATCTGAGCCCGGGGGTGCTGGCCCGCGCGCTGTGTCACGCCGACAATTGCTACTATCTGCCCAACGCCCGCCTCGCGGGCTATCCCTGCAAGACCAACACGGTGTCCAACACCGCGTTCCGTGGTTTCGGCGGCCCCCAGGGCATGATCGTGATCGAGGCGATGCTGGAACATATCGCGCGCGAACTCGGCATGACGCTGGATGAGGTCCGGTCCGTCAATTACTACGGCACCGACGATCGCAACGTGACACCCTACCAGCAGACCGTGAAGGACAACATCATCGTGCCGCTGGTCGCCCGCCTGCAGGCGGAGGTCGATTTCGACGGCATGTCGAAGGCGGTCGACGAATTCAACGCCAGCCACACGACCCTGAAGAAGGGCCTCGCCCTGATGCCGGTCAAGTTCGGCATCTCGTTCAATACCCCCAAACTGAATCAGGCCGGCGCGCTGGTGCATGTCTATGCCGACGGCAGTGTCCACCTGAATCATGGCGGCACCGAGATGGGGCAGGGCCTGTTCACGAAGGTGGCCCAGGTTGTCGCCTCGGTGTTCCAGATCGATCACGACAACATCAAGATTTCCGCCACCCGGACCGACAAGGTGCCGAACACGTCGGCGACGGCGGCCTCATCCGGATCCGACCTCAACGGCATGGCGGCGTTCAATGCTGCGAACACGATCAAGGAACGGATGACCGGTGTGGCGGCCGAGCTTTTCGATACCGGTGCCGAACAGATCGAGTTTCGCCAGAACCGGGTCTATGCCGGTAATGAAAGCCTGTCCTTCGGTGAGTTGGCCGAGGAAACCTATAACCGCCGCATCCAGCTCTCGGCCGCGGGCTTTTATTCGACTCCCGGCCTGCACTGGGACGCAAAGAAGCTTGTTGGCAATCCCTTCTATTATTTTACCTATGGGTCGGCGATCGCCGAGGTGGTGATCGACACCCTGACCGGTGAGAGCCGGGTGCTGCGGGCAGACATGCTGCAGGATTGTGGCAATTCCCTGAATCCGGCCATCGATTTGGGCCAGATCGAGGGAGCCTTCGTGCAGGGGCAGGGGTGGCTGACGTCCGAGGAGTTGGTCTGGAACGACAAGGGGCAGCTGCTCACCCACGGCCCGTCCACCTACAAAATACCCGGTAGCCGAGACGTGCCGCCGGTCTTCAACGTGCATATTCTTGAAGACGCGCCCAACCGGGTGCCGACGGTATTCCATTCCAAGGCCGTCGGCGAACCGCCGCTCATGCTGGCGATTTCCGTATGGCTGGCGATCCGCGATGCGGTCTCGCGCATTGCCGATCATCGTCTGCTACCGAACCTCGACGCACCCGCGACGCCGGAGACGATCCTGATGGCGGTCGAGGATATCCGCGCCCGCGACATGGCCCGCGACCCGGGTTGAGCCGTAACCGTTAACCACGTCGTTTCGAGCACTTCTTCGCAGTTGCAGCAAAGTTGCTCGCCACGACGCCGTGATTCGTGCTAACGCGTGCACATATTGTTCGGCCGCCTCGAGGGCGGCGCTTTTTTTTGGGTATATCCAGATGTCCGCTCCCGCAGAAAAAATTCGCAACATCGCGATCGTCGCCCATGTCGATCATGGCAAGACAACACTCGTCGATCAGTTGCTCCGCCAGTCCGGCACCCTGAAGACCCACGGCGAAGATGCCGGTCGGGAACGGGTGATGGATTCGAATGATATCGAGCGTGAGCGCGGCATCACCATCCTGTCCAAGAACACGGCACTGGAGTGGAAGGGCTGGGCGATCAATATCGTCGACACCCCGGGCCATGCCGATTTCGGCGGCGAGGTGGAGCGCGTGTTGTCGATGGTTGATTCCGTCCTCCTGCTGGTCGATGCGGTCGAGGGCCCGATGCCTCAGACCGCCTTCGTCACCCGCAAGGCGCTCGAAGCGGGTCTCAAGCCCGTGGTCGTGGTCAACAAGGTCGACCGTGTCGGCGCGCGCCCGGACTGGGCGGTCGATCAGACATTTGATTTGTTTGACCGGCTCGGTGCGACGGACGAGCAACTCGATTTCACCACTGTCTTCGCGTCGGCGATCGAGGGCTGGGCGTCAGCGTCGTCGGATGTGCGCGGCGAGAACATGGAAATTCTGTTCCAGACCATTGTCGACCAGGTGGACCCGCCGGCGGTCGACCGAGACGGCCCGCTCCAGCTGCAGGTCTCAGCACTCGACTATTCATCCTATGTGGGCGTCATCGGCATCGGGCGCATCGCGCGCGGCCATGTGCGGCGCAACGCGCCGGTCACGGTGATTGGTGCTGACGGTACGACGCGCCAAGGCCGTCTGCTGCAGGTCATGGGCTTCCACGGGCTCGACCGGGTTGAGCATGAAGAGGCCTCGGCGGGCGACATCATCGCCTTTTCCGGGATCGAGAAGCTGAACATCTCCGACACGATTTGCGATCCCCACATGGTCGAGGCGCTGCCGCCGTTGAGTGTCGATCAGCCGACGATCTCGATGACCTTCCAGGTCAATGATTCGCCCTTCGCCGGACAGGACGGGAAGTACGTCACCAGCCGCAACATCCGAGATCGCCTGCAGGAAGAGCTGCTCCACAATGTGGCCTTGCGCGTGGAAGATACCGACAGCGCCGATCGCTTCAAGGTGTCGGGGCGCGGCGAGCTGCATCTGTCGATCCTGATCGAGAATATGCGCCGCGAAGGCTACGAACTCGCGATTTCGCGGCCGGAGGTCATCACCCACTTGGTCGATGGCGTCGTCCATGAGCCGTGGGAGACCCTGACCGTCGATATCGAGGAGGGGCATCAGGGGTCCGTGATGGAACTGCTCGGTACGCGCAAGGCCGAGCTCAAGAATATGACGCCCGACGGCAACGGCCGGGTGCGGCTCGATTATCTGGTGCCGACCCGCGGCCTGATCGGTATTCGCTCCACCTTCCTGACCCAGACGTCGGGCAGCGGGCTGATGTATCACGCGTTCGATCATTATGGCCCGCGGGTCGCGGGCGATCTCGCCCAGCGATTGCGCGGTGTGCTCGTCGCCACCGATACCGGGATGGCACGCGCCTATGCGCTGTTCAACTTGCAGGAACGTGGCCAGCTTATGCTCGGCCATGGTGCGCAGGTCTATGAGGGCATGGTGATCGGCATCCACGCGCGGTCGAATGATCTGATGGTCAATCCGCTGAAGGCCAAACAGCTGACCAACATTCGCGCCGCCGGCACGGACGAAAACCTCATCCTCACGACCCCGATCAAGGTGACCCTCGAATACGCGCTCGAGTTTATCGACGATGACGAGCTGGTCGAGGTGACGCCGGTGTCCATCCGGATCCGCAAGCGGTTCCTCAAGGAACATGAACGCAAGAAGGCCAGCCGCGCGGCCTGAATAAGTGGCGACGACCCAGGTCGAACGGCCCGTATATCGGCGCTGGAGGCGTTTTTGTAGGTCCAGAAAAGACGCCCTTCGACCATACAAAAGTACCGAAAAGCCGCTAAACCGGGGCTTTCGTCAATAATTCCACTAAGAGAAACAAGAGATTACTTGCCAATGGGTCCGATCGGGCCCATCTTCCGCTTAATGAAATCTGCTCTCTGACTTCGAGCGAGCCGAATTCCGCAATTCTGTTGCGGCGATACGACCTCCGGAAAAGCAGGCGAAGCTGGTCTCAACTCGCAGACATGGTGTTTGCGTGATTTACGACGATTGGAAAAGTGAATAATGCCTACAGGTACCGTAAAATTCTTCAACACCACCCGTGGTTTTGGTTTCATTGCACCCGACGATGGTGGCAAGGACGTGTTCGTTCATGTGACTGCTGTCGAGCAGGCTGGAATGGGAACCCTGACCGAGGGTCAGAAGGTTAACTTCCAGGTTCAGGACGACCAGCGTGGCCCGAAGGCCGTCGATCTGTCGGCCGCCTAAGTATCTGATGTTCCGGAGGGACCGGGCTTCGGCCCGGTCCGTTCTCCGGCCATTGCGAATTCGGTCCGTCTCGGCGGATCGAAATTGATTCTACAGCACGCCCCGTCGATGCTTTCACTTTTTGTGAATGCGGGCAACGGGATAGCGTGCTGTTTTTCGTTTTGGACTGTGAACACGGATTTGCCAGGGTGGGCTTGCCGCCGCTTCCGGGCGTCGCCTAATCTGGTCACGCGTTGCTGCGACGGAGGCGCACCATGAGCATGTCAGCGAAAACCGTGGAAACCATCCAAGCGCCGATAGGCTATCTGGTGAACACCGGTGAGCTGCCGGTCTTCTATCAATCCAATGTGGCGGGTGAGCGCACCAACTTCGAGGGTGAACGTGAATTCCGCGCGATGACGGTGCGCAATGCGCGCCTGCTTGCGAACGAATTCACGCTCGACCGTGAAGGCTTTGCTTTCGTCGATCACAAGAGCGCGGTGACGGACTTCCAGAACGACGATCAGCTGGCCACGATCTACAACGCCGAGGCCGAGGCTCTCGTTCGCGCCCATACCGGGGCGGCACGGGCGCTTGTCTTCGATCACACCCGCCGGTCTTCGTCACAGGCCCTGCGCGAGGCCCGCAACGCCCGCGATCCGGCCAACGCCGCCCACACCGACTACACGGACTGGTCGGCGCGCAAGCGGGTCGAGGACGTCATGGGCGATGAGGCCGAGGCGTTGCTCGCGAAGCGCTTCGCCATCGTCAACGTCTGGCGTTCGACCGCCGGCGTGATCGAGGAATGGCCGCTGGCACTCTGTACGTGGGAGAGCGTCGACGACGCCCACCTGCATACGGTCGAGCGTCGGGCCTACAACCGGGTCGGGCAGACCCGGCACGCCTCCTACGATCTGAACAACGTCTGGTTCTACTTCCCCCGGATGACCCCGGACGAGGCGATCCTGATCAAGAATTACGACTCGGCCACCGACGGTCGCGCGCGCTACGCGCTGCACACCTCTTTCGACGACCCAACCGCGCCGGACAACGCGCCGCCGCGGGAAAGCCTTGAAACCAGGGTGTTCGCCTTCTTCGACGAATGATCCTCAACACGGAGACGACATCATGAGCACCGAACTCCTCTACCTGACTCTCAGCGTCGGTCTGACGTTGATCCTCTGGGTTCCCTACGTCCTGGCGCGTGTTGGCACGCAGGGCATGTCTGACGCGATGGGCTATCCGGAGAACCCGCCCGCACCGCCGGCCTGGGCGAAGCGGTCAGAGCGCGTGCATCTGAACATGGTCGAGAATCTGTCGCCGTTCGTGGCTCTCGTTCTTGTCGCGCATGTTCTTGGCGTTAGCAACGAGATGACGGTAATCGGTGCGACCCTGTTCTTCTGGGCGCGGGTGGCCTATGCCGCCGTGTATACCTTCGGTATCCCGTATCTGCGGACGCTAACGTTCGTTGTCAGTTGGGTCGGCATGGCGCTGATATTCGTGGAACTCGTTTTCTAGCGCCCATTGTTTCGCGCGCTGACCCGGACACCGAAGTTGGTATCCGGGAATGAGTGCCCCGGTACCTGCCCGAATCGACGCGGTCACGATAAATCGTTCTATGGACTACATAATCTATGCCAGCACGGCGGTGGCGCTGTTAAGCGACAATGAGCTGCGTGATCGTTTGGAGTCATACCGGACGGCCAATTTGGAACACGGCATCACCGGTCTGTTGATGTACCACGACGGCAACTGGATCCAGTACATCGAGGGGAATGCCGTTGACCAATTATACGAGAACATCCGCGCCGACATCAGCCACAAGGGCGTCATTACGCTGGACAAGGGGGGCGTGTCGGACCGTGTGTTCCCGGATTGGTCGATGGGATATCAGCCGGAAAACCCCGAGGATCACCAAACGGTCACAGCCTTCTTCGATTTGAACAAGGCCGAGATCGACCGCCGGTTGACGAGAGAAATGCCCCGGTCCGTCCGCATCCTGATGAGCGGTTTCTATCGGTTGGGAAGTCGGTTCGCCAATCGGCGCTGAGGCGGCGCGGGCGGGATGTCAAATGGTGGTTAATCCGGTTCGAACGCACTGCGTAAGCTGTTCTCTGCCGCAGCAGCCGGCCAACGCAATCCGGTTCGGATCGCCGAAGATGTCGTCGGTATTCGCCTGCAGGCCGAATTTCGGCGCGCGCGCCGTTTGCTTTACCAGCCGTTAAGGCGGTTCGTGGAGAATGCATGATCCGCCTACCGGGTTCGCGAGGCACCATGCGATGTACTATTTGATCTGTATGAGTTCAGCGCCGAAGAAATTTTAGGCGGAGGCGCTGAGTCAGCTCCTGGATCGAGCGCGCAATAACAACGCGGCCCGAAACATCACCGGCATGCTGTTGCACGCCGACGGGAACTTCATTCAGTACATCGAAGGTGAACGCGATATCGTCGAGAGTTTGTTCGACCTGATTTGCCGGGACGGCCGGCATCGAAATATCCTGAAACTGGCCGATGGCGAGATCGAAGAGCGCCTGTTTCCCGGATGGTCGATGGGGTGCAACGACTTGGCCGAAGGTGACCTTGCCGCGCAGGGGCTATTCAACCTGACCGCGGCCAATCTGGAAGCCCATCTCGATCCGGAGATGCCCAAGGCGGCCATCGAGATGATGCGTCAATTCTACCGTCTGGCCGACCGTATCAGGGCGGCCTGACTAGTTTTGCACGAAAGCCTTCCTCAATGCGTCGGCGACCTGGGCGACAGCGATGTTTCCCTGATCGCAGAAGCCGCCCATGTTGAAGAATCCATGCACCACCCCGTCATACAATTGGTACTGCACGGGCACGCCCGCGTTGCGCAGCTTGGACGCATAGGCCCGACCCTCGTCGCGCAGCGGATCGATCTGCGCCGCGATGACCAGCGCCGGTGCCAGCCCTGATACGTCGGGTTCCAGGATGGGAGACGCACGCGGGTCGAGCCGGTGTTCGCCCACATGCATGCCGATCACCCATTGCAGAGTGCGGTCGTCGAGGAACATGGTCTCCTCGACCCGGCTCGGTGGCAGGCCACCCATATCGGTCATCGGATAGATCAGGATCTGGGTGAGGGGCTGCGGCGCGCCCTCACGTTTCGCCTCCTGGGCCACGGCGGCTGCCAGATAGCCGCCGCCGCTGTCACCGGCAATCGCGATCCGGCCGGGATCCCCACCGATCTCGCCGGCGTTTGCCTGCAACCAGGTGAGGGTGGCGAAACAATCCTCGAGCGGTGCGGGAAAGGGGTTCTCAGGCGCCCGGCGATAGGCGGGTACGACGACGATGCAGCCCGCATCCTCGGCAAGCGCCGAGCTGGTGCCGTCGTAATCCTCGGGCGCCATCATGCAGCAGCCCCCGCCATGGAAAAATGCGAGCACGGGGAAGGGGCCGTCCCCCGCCGGGGTGTAGACCTTGGTCCGGATGTCACCGGTGGGGCCGGGAACCTGAATCTCGGTGACCGTCACACCCTCGCGCGACGGTGGATTGACCTGCTGCCAAAGCTGGCTGAAGCCGTTTCGGGCCTCCTCCAGCCCGAGATCGACCGGGTGCGGCATATTCAATTCGATGAGGCCGTCGATGAAGGTCTTGATCTGCGGATCGATATACATGGCGTTGTTCCCCTGTCCCCGTGGCGCGTATCTCATATTGAAGGCGTCCCGACACCTCCACGTCAATGAAAACGCGCGACGTGAAAACGGGTGGGGCCGAACGCAGACGGGTGCTACGCTTTTCGACAGGGAGCGCGCACGCCGCGAGAAAGCACATGTCCGACAATCTGAAATTCGGTTTTGTGGTGGCACCCGTTGGCTCCAGCGGCCTCGATGACGCGGCGCTGTATCAGGAGGTCATCGCCGACTGCCAGTTGGGTCAATCCCTTGGTTACGACAGCGCGTGGATGCTGGAGCATCACTTTTCCGACTATTTCCCGACCCCCAGCCCGTTGTTGTTCATGTCCCATGTCGCCGCCCACTGTCCCGGTCTGAGCTTCGGCAGTTCGGTGCTGGTCGCGCCCTGGTATCACCCGCTGCGCCTGCTGGGCGAAATCTCCATGCTGAGCAACCTGACGGACGGTGAGTTGTTCATCGGCGTGGGCCGGGGCACCGCGAAGATGGAGTATGACGCCTTCGACGTGGATATGGAGCATGCCCGCGGTCGCTTGCGCGAATGCCTCGAGATCGTGCGCCTCGGGCTGAGCGGCGAGCCCTTCACCTATGCGGGCGAACATTTCAGAATTGGCCGCACGGTCCGCATTCGGCCGACCCCGCAGGCGGACCGCATCCATCTGTTCGGCGCCATCGGTAGTCCCGAAAGTGCAATTGTCACGGGCGCGATGGGCGTCGCACCCCTGAATATTTGTCAGTTCCCATTCCACATCCTGGAAAAAATGATGGGGAGCTGGAACGAGGGGGCGGACAGTGTGGGGTTTGCCGATGGCGGCCGGCGCCCGGTGGTGGCCCATTGCCTGATGGCCGAGACCGACGAAGAGGCGTTCGCGCTGGCGCGCCGGCACCTGTCGGAATTCTTCCGGCTCCAGAGTGCCCATTATGAAGCCGACAGCGAGCCGTGGACCGATATCAAGGGCTACGAACAGTTCAACCGCTACTTCGGAAATCTTCTGGCACTCTCGAAGCCGGAGAATATCGACAAATTCTCCGCTCACAATTTCGTCGGCAGCGCGCAGACCGTCGCCGCCCAGGTCGAGCGCCTGCGCGACATCGGTTTCAACCACATCATGATTCACCCCGCGACGGTCGGCGTGCCGCGCGCGGTGCGTCACGACACGCTGCGCCGGTTTGCGACGGCGGTCGCGCCGGAATTCTCCGACGCCTTCTAGGCGGCGCGCTGTGTTACCCTAGTAGGGCGTTGTCTCGGCCTGACCCAGTGAATTGATCAGCACGGATTCGTTCGGCGCGGGCTTGTCGTTCACCCGGTCCAGGCACCAGTCCGCCAGCATCGTGTACCAGTTCTCACCCAGATAGGCGGCGGACCCGCCGCCGATCGCGTGGCGTTCGCCTTCGTAGAAGACCAGCTTCTTGGGAACGTTCAGATTGTTCACGAACTCCTCGGAGCATTCGACCGGGCTGAGTTCCTCATCCTGTCCGCCCTGAACAAGGATCGGGCATTTGATCCGGTCGGTGATCGGGCCAAGCGAGAACTCGCTGATAAACTCATCGAACTCCGTCTCATCGTCATATCCGGCCATGAACATGAACCGCAGCTTGAAGGTCGGCGCGGCCATGTTGAAGATCGTGTAGCAGCCCGGCTCGTGGCAAACGAAGGAAAGGGCGGCACCCTTGACCTTGTCGCCCAGTTGCGCGGCGGCCTGGGCGCCGAAGAAGGAGCCGAAGCTGATCCCGAAGATGACCATCCGGTTCTCGTCGATGTTGGGGTGCTGGCTCAGCCAGTCATAGACGGCCTGTGCGGCCTCCATATGGTTGTCCTTGGTCACATACAGACCGTTGACCGGGCATTCGCCCTGGCCGGGCCCGTCATAGACGAAACTCGCCATGCCACGCTCGAGCATCTTGTCGCCATACATCGAGCACATGATTTCCTTGGACCCGTCCATGCCGTCGATACCGATGGCGCAGGGGAATTTCTCGCCGTCTTTCGGCGCGTGGGGCAGGGCGAGGAAGCCCGGCAGGAAGCTGTCACCGAAGGGGATTTCCACCCGTTCGATGGGCCGCGGCGCGAACTCGATATACTTGTCGTAGCAATCGACCATGCGCTGGTTGTAGTCCTTGTGCAGGTCGTTGGCCTCGAAGATCGGCCAGCGCGCTGCGGAATAGAGCAGAGATGCGATGAAATAACTTTCGCGTGCCGAGACCAGCCGACCCTCGGCCTCGAAGGCCTTCGCCTTGATCTCGCGGCGCTTGCCCGCCCCGGCGAATTCACGATGCATGTCCGCGAATTTCTTGGTCCGCATACCGACAGTCCGGAAATCGCCGACCGCGTCCGGGCCGCAGGGATACATGGTGTAGCCCAGGCGCGGCTGGTCCCATTCCATGCCGACCGACGAGATGATCGCATCCAGAATCCAGCGTTGTTCCGCAAACCGTTTCATTTTTTGTTCGGTGAAGGCCCGCATCATGACAATTCTCCCCTGGCGCCATTTTTTGATTATCAGAGAATTATCTCAGCACAGCGGGCGGGCGATGTCTTGGCGAATTATGCCGGGATCCCATCGGTGTTCGGTATCTCGCGCCGCCATGGCGGATCGGTTAGCATATCGCCAAATCTCGTAAACCGTTGAAGCGGAGACTTATCGCGATGCGCACGCCAGCAGCTATCCGGCACCAGGAAATCAATGCCGGGCGAATTCCCGGCCTTTTTCTCAAACAGTTCCAGATGTCGAACGTCAAAAAGGGCGAGACCGTTGCGTTGTTGTCGGACGTCACGACACGAACGGAGTATGTCGAAGCGGCATTCGCGGCGGCCGACGAATTGGGCGCCCACTGCTACGAAATGCGGGTCAACATGATCCCCTCCTGGACCAAGGTCGGGGTCGATACGATCGGTCAGATCAACGGCATGCTTGATGCGCTGAAAGCCGCCGACATCGTCGTTGCACTGCACATCCCGCTGTTCACAAGCTGGCTGCGTGAAGTGATGGGCACAGGGACGCGCTTCCTGATGATCATCGATGCGCCCGACGACCTTGAGTTGCTGCTATCGCCCAAGGGGCTGAAAGAAGCGGTGAAATATGCCGATGCACGCTACACCGCCACGAAGGAGGTCCGGGTCCTGAGCGACGCGGGAACGGATCTCACCTACACACGCGGTGATTTCCCGGTGATGAGCCAGTGGGGCTTCTCGGACGAGCCCGGGCATTTCGACCAGTGGGGCGTGGGGCATATCCACACATTCCCCAATGAGGGGTCTGCCAACGGGACCGTCGTCATGTCGCCGGGGGACATCGTGATTTTGCCCTATTGCCGATATGTGCAGGACGAGGTGCGGCTCGATGTCCGCGACGGATTTATCCGCAAGGTCGAGGGCGGTCTGGATGCCAAGCTGATGACGGATTGGCTCGATGACAACAAGCTGTCCGAGGATGATCTGGACCCCTATGCCGTTTCCCATCTTGGCTGGGGCCTGAACCCGCAGGCGCGCTGGTATAATATTGCGCTGCACGGCGACAACCCGGAGCGCTCCCATGCCTCCGCGCGTGCGTTCCCGGGAAACTTCCTGTTCTCAACCGGCCCGAATACGCAAGGCGGCGGATCACGCAGCACCAACGGGCATTATGACGTGCCGATGCGCGACTGCACGGTGATCCTCGACAATGAAGTCGTGATCGAACGCGGCAAATTCGTCGATGAAAAGATGATCGTCGAGCGCGAGGAACGCTGATGGGCCTGCGCGATCTTGGTGCCTATCCCGCACAGGAGGCCTTTTCGGAGATCGGGGCAAAATATCATGTCCGCGTCCGGGAATTGGGGGCGGGGATTCGGGGTGACTCCTTCCCATATGGCGATGATCCCTATCAGGAAGTGGCGGTATTTGCGGCGCCCGACCCCAACGGGACGGTGGTCGCGTTCATGCATGGTGGTGGTTGGACGAATGGCTACAAGGAATGGATGACCTTCATGGCCCCGCCGCTGACGGCCGCCGGGATAACATTCGTCAGCATGGGGTATCGCCTGGCCCCGGCCGTGACCTGGCCGTCCGGCGTTCGCGATGCGGCCGCCGGGGGTGCCTGGATCCACAAGAATATCGCCGCCC
>JAQCFD010000064.1 GCA_027618305.1 Pseudomonadota bacterium | reverse complement strand
CAGTATTCTCCGTCACGACCGTTGAAGAGGCCGACCCGGTCACCCGCGCCCCGACGCATCACATTCTGCAGATAGTGGCTTTGGTCCCGACCCAGGGTGAAACCACCGCCGGTGGCCAGATCGTCATCTACGAACAGGCGGATCCGGGTGAAGCTTGGTGATGGTTGTGACGCGTTTTGTTCGGACATCGTGTAAATCCGGGATTGGGGACGACACCCCGTCTGGGCTAACAATGCGCCATGCAGGACGCCCCCCATCATTACGCCAGTGACATCCCGCGCGACAACTGGCTCGATCGCTATGCGCCCGGGCCGACGCGGCCCTATGCGCGGCTGATGCGCCTCGACCGGCCGATCGGCACTTGGTTGTTGCTTCTGCCCGGCTGGTGGGCGCTCGCCATTCCCGCAACCCCCGGCAACTGGCCCAACCTTTATTGGGTCGCCTTGTTCGGCATCGGTGCGATCCTGATGCGCGGTGCGGGATGCGTCATCAACGATCTCTTCGACCGTGACTTCGACGCGCGGGTCGCACGCACCGCCGACCGGCCGCTGGCCAGCGGCGCCGTGAGCGTACGCGCCGCACTGGCGTTCCTCGCCGTTCTGCTCGCGGTCAGCTTCACGATTCTGCTGCAGTTCAACCTGTTTGCAATCGCGATCGGCGCATTGAGCCTGGCACTCGTCGTCCCCTACCCCCTGATGAAACGCATCACCTGGTGGCCCCAGGCCTGGCTGGGCCTGACCTTCAACTGGGGTGCGCTGCTGGGTTGGGCTGTGGTGCGCGGCGATCTCGATCCGGCCGCGTTCGTGCTCTATGCCGCCGGCTTCTTCTGGACGCTGGGCTACGACACGATCTACGCCCATCAGGACAAGGAAGACGACGCGCTGGTCGGAATCAAATCGACCGCGCGGCTGCTCGGCGCGAATTCACGCCCCTGGATCGCGGGCTTCTACATCGTGACCATCGCGCTTCTCGCCGTGACCGGCTGGATGGAAGCCCTGACATGGCCCTTCTGGGTCGGGCTGGCGTTCGGTGCGGCGCACCTCGCCTGGCAGACCCGCACGATCGATTTCGACGATGCAAAGGACTGCCTGGCGAAGTTCCGCGCCAACCGGGATTTCGGGCTGATTATTTTCGCTGCTGCAATCGCCGGCCGATGGCTGGCCTGAACGCTATTCTTTCGCCGCCGGGGTCATGATCGAGATTTCGGCGCCCTGGGGATCGCGGAGGGTACAAATTCTCCCGACACCCGGCACGTCAAACGGCGCCATCAGGACCGTCGCGCCATTCTTTGTGGCCGCCGCCACGGCGGCATCGACATCGTCGACAGAAATATACGCCCGCCAATAGGGCGGCGTACCAGCCGGCGCCCCTTCGGGCATGCCCATAATTCCGCCCGCCGGGGTCTCCCCGACCATGCCAACATGATAGGTCTCGCCATTCTCCATGGGCATTTCGCTGAAGCTCCAGCCTCCGAGATTTCTGTAGAACGCCTTGGCGCCCTCAATGTCGGTGGTTGACAATTCGTTCCAGTAGAACGTGCCGTGATCTGCCATCGTCGCCTCCATATGTTTAACCAATTGGTTAACTATATCATGTCCCCGTGACATGCAAACCGGCATGCCGGTTCAAACGGCTTCAACTTTATGCGAGGCGTGGGCCACCGGATGGGCCGCGGCCTGCAGGTGGCGAACCCGTGCATCGCGAATCTCCGGATCGTCGATATGCGCCCGCACGAACGCGGCCAGATCCTCACCGGGCGCGATCCGGTCCCGCATCAGGGCCAACGCTTCGCGCTGCGACAGGGCCGCCAGGTGCCGGCCCTCGGCGGCGATCTCCGCTAATGCAAAAGGTTGCCTGTCATCACCGACATGGCCGCGAAAGCTGAGATAGGCCCAGGCGGTATTGATGATGTCGCCGCCCTCCAGCGCGAGGGACAGGCCGTCGAGCCGGGCAAAATTGTAACTGTCGAGCTCGGTCGGATGCATGACCTCCAGCTCGGCATCACTCAGCCAGTTCACCGCCACCGCCACGCGCGTGCCCGGCACGTGACGCAGGGCAGCCGGCAATGAGCCATAGCTGGAGAAATGCGCCGAGTAGACAACATCGTGATCGTCGAGCCACGCCCGCTGCACCGGGATCGGCGCATGGTCTGTGCCGTATTTCTGCCGCAGCCTCAAGGGTGACTGGTTTGACCCGTAACCGATCACGGGGCGGCGGCCGGCCGTGTGCGCGGCGTCGAACGGCGCGGCGTCGCCATCGATGAAGGTGAACGAGTGCGCAGTGATGTCATACGGATAGCCGACAGCGCGTATCAGCACGGGGTCGGTATCGAAGGGATCAGATGTCATGGGCATATTGTCCCGTGCCGCGAGATGACCCGCAAGCAAACTTCCGTCAAAGCTGGTTCTTGACGCACGGGCGCGAGACCGGTCTAAGTCCAGCGCTATGCCATATGCCAGCCTACGCGAATTTGTTGACCGCCTCGAACGTGAGGGCCGCCTCGTCCGGGTCAGCCATCCGGTCGCCGCGAACCTCGAGATAACAGAGATTCAGACCCGCCTGCTCGCCGAGGGCGGCCCGGCGGTGCTTTTCGAGAACGTCATTGCCGACGACGGCACCCGCAGCCCGATCCCGGTACTCGCCAACCTGTTCGGCACGGTTGAACGTGTCGCCTGGGGCATGGACCGCGAACCGGACCAGCTGCGCGAAGTCGGCGAAACGCTGGCCTTCCTGCGCCAACCCGAACCACCCGCCGGTCTGCGGGACGCCTGGGACAAGCTGCCGCTCCTGCGCACCGTCATGGCCATGCGGCCCAAGACCGTCTCGTCGGGACCGGTCCATGAGGTGGTGTGGACCGGCGACGATATCGACCTGGGCAAGCTGCCGATCCAGACCTGCTGGCCCGGCGAGCCCGCCCCTCTGATCACCTGGCCGCTGATCGTCACCCAGGGCCCTGACCCCGACGCCAAACGCGAGGACGCGTTTAACCTGGGCATCTACCGGATGCAGGTGACGGGGCCGAAATCGACCTACATGCGCTGGCTCAAGCATCGCGGCGGCGCCCAGCACCACGCCCGCTGGAAGGCCGAACGCCCGGAGCCGCTGCCGGTCGCGGCGGTCATCGGCGCCGATCCGGGCACGATCATCGCAGCCGTCACCCCGGTGCCCGACAATCTGTCGGAATACCAGTTCGCCGGCCTGCTGCGCGGCAAGCGCCTGGAGCTGGTGGACTGCAAGACGGTCCCCCTCAAGGTGCCCGCCTCGGCGGAGATCGTCATCGAGGGCCATGTCTCCCTCGACGAATATGGCGACGAGGGCCCTTATGGCGACCACACCGGCTACTACAACTCCGTCGAGCAGTTCCCGGTTTTCCACGTCAGCGCCATCACCATGCGCCGCGACCCGATCTATCTGTCGACATTCACCGGCCGGCCGCCCGACGAACCGTCGGTCCTGGGCGAGGCCCTGAACGATGTGTTCGTGCCACTGCTGCGTCAGGCCTTTCCCGAGATTACCGATTTCTGGCTGCCGCCCGAGGGCTGCTCCTACCGGATCGCCGTCGTGTCCATGCGCAAGGCTTATCCCGGCCATGCCAAGCGGGTGATGATGGGTGTGTGGTCCTATCTGCGCCAGTTCATGTACACGAAATGGGTCATCGTCGTGGATGACGACATCGACATCCGCGACTGGAAGGACGTCATGTGGGCGGTCTCGACCCGCATGGACCCGGCCCGCGACATCACGCTGGTCGAGAACACCCCGATCGACTATCTCGACTTCGCCTCGCCCGAGCCCAGCCTGGGCAGCAAGATCGGCCTCGACGCGACCAACAAGATTCCACCCGAAACCGACCGCGAATGGGGCCGGCAGATCCGCATGGACGACGAAGTGGTCGAAAAGGTCTCCGCAATGTGGGACGATCTGGGCCTGCCCGGGTCGGGCAAGCCGATCTGGTCGTGATGCCGCCCAATCCGGCGGCCCAACAGGAAGAAGGGGAAAAACGATGGAAGCAATCGTAGCGGTCGCCCCGGTCAACACAATGTTCGTCGCGGCGTTGCTGGGTCTGATGAAACTGGCGCTGGGTATCAGCGTCACCAAGTATCGTTTCCAGCACCAGATCATGTGGGGCGATGCCAGCGACGACGGCATGGCCCGGCGAATTCGCGCCCATGCCAATTTCACCGAGTGGGTGCCTGGCACCCTTATCCTGCTGGGACTGATCGAGATGATCGGCGTGAACCCCATCATCATCGGCGTGCTCGGGGCGATGCTGATCGTCGCCCGCGGGCTGCATGCGCTGGGCCTGATGGGGAATGCCGAGGCCTTCAACCGGGCCACCGGAATCGTGATCAACTGGGCGACACTCGCACTTGCATCGATCATCGGGATCGTGGAGTTCTTCGCACCCGGTACGCTTTAACCCCGGTTTCACCAAACCGAAACGAAAAGGCGCGCGGCCGCGCGAACAACATCATGTCCGAACCCCAATCCGCTTCCATGTCCGCGGATGACCGCGACCGCCTGGCCGCATTGGTTGCCGACGCCACCCGGCGCGGCGCCGATGCGGCGGACGCCGTCCTGATCCGGTCCACGTCGATTTCCCACGCCCAGCGGCTGGGGAAGATCGAACAGCTCGAGCGGCAGGAAAGCTTCGACCTGGGCCTACGGGTGTTTCGCGGGCGGAAGCAAGCGATCGTTTCGTCGACCGACTTCTCGCGAGACGCCCTGTCGGAACTGGTCGGGCGCGCCCTCGATATGGCCGCCGCGGTGCCGGACGACCCCTGGTGCGGGCTGGCCGATCCCGACCAGCTCGCCACGGACATTCCCGAGCTGGACATGGTCGATGCGCACGAACCCTCCAGCGAGACCCTCGTCGAGATGGCCCGGACCTGCGAAGATGCGGCGCGCGCCATCGACGGCATCACCAATTCGGTCGGCGCCCAGGCAAGCTGGAGCCATACCGGTGTGTGCCTCGCGGCGAGCAACGGGTTTGCCGGGGATTATGCACGCACCGATTCCGGGGTCGGCGTCTCGGTCATCGCCGGCGAGGGCGCCGGCATGGAGTCCGAGTATGACTTCGCCCACGCGGTCCATCTGGGCGACCTCGAAGACCCCGCCGAGGTCGGCCGGCGCGCGGGAGAAAAGGCCGTGGCCCGGCTCGGGGCACGGCGGATGCCGACCACCCAGGTGCCGGTCGTGTTCGATCCGCGCGTGGCGGGGGGCCTGCTCGGTCACCTCACGGGCGCGATCACCGGCCCCGCGATCGCCCGCGGGACGAGCTTTCTCAAGGACAAGCTCGGCACCCAGGTATTCGCCGCGGACATCGAGATCGTTGACGACCCCCACCGCAAGCGCGGATTGCGCTCCAAGCCCTTCGACGCCGAGGGGATCGCGAATTCGAAGCGTTCGCTGATCAAGGACGGGGTGCTGACGACCTGGCTGCTCGATCTCGCTTCTGCCCGTCAGCTCGGCCTCGAGACCACCGGCCATGCCGGCCGGGGCACGTCCGGCCCGCCCTCGCCGGGCCCCACCAATCTGTATCTGACGCCGGGAAACCTTTCGCCGGCAGAGTTAATGGCCGATATCGGCTCCGGGCTCTACGTCACCGCGCTGATGGGCATGGGCGTGAACGGCGTGACCGGCGACTACAGCCGGGGCGCGTCGGGCTTCTGGATCGAGAATGGCGCGATCGCCTTCCCGGTTACCGAGCTGACGATCGCGGGCAACCTGAACGACATGTATGCCGGCATGGCCCGCGCCAACGACCTGGAGTTTCGCTTCGGCACCAACAGCCCGACCGTGCGCATCGACGGCATGACCGTGGCGGGCGGCGGCGCATAACGCCGCGGGCATTCAGACCGGGCGCAGAACCGGCTGGATCCCGTCCGCAATCCCGATTCGCACGGGCAGTTCGCACACAATGTCGCCATCGCCCTGGACCGGCTCACTGGCGTCGCAGCCGAAGCCGCGCTCGACGGTGAGCGCACGCGCCGGGATAACGTCGAAATCCTCGAAGCGCGACAAGCGGCCGCTCAGCATCCCCCAGAGATATCGGAGCGCGTTCCAGCGCCCGGTCTTGCGGAACAGGCAAACCTGCAAATCGGCGCTCTCGAGCGATGCGTCGGGTGCCAGAACGAATGGCCCGCCGTAGAAGCGGCCGTTGGCGACTACCACCGACGACGCCAGTTCGAGGCGGTCGTCGATCAGCACACGGTAGGTGCGCGGGCGATACCACACCAACTCGACCAGGGAGCGCAGGACATAGGCCAGCTTGCCGAACCGACGCTTGATGCGCGGGTTCACATTCGCCACCACATGGGCATCGAACCCGATACCCGACATCATCGCGAAATAGCGATCGTTCGCCAGGCCCAGGGAAATGCGACGCACCTCGCCGTCCGAGATTGCCGCCGCCACCTTCCCCGGTGCGCGCGGGTCTATGCCGAGCTCGCGGGCCAGCACATTGGCAGTGCCAAGGGGCACGATTCCGAGCACGCAGGAATCGTCACGTGCGCGCAGCCCGTTCAGAATTTCGTTGATCGTGCCATCACCGCCCGCCGCCAAGACCACATCGCAGCCCGTGGATCGGCGTGCGAGCCGGCCGGCATCCCGCGGACCGGACGTCTCGCACACGACGATCGACAGGCCCGCTGAACGTAACTGCGCAAGCACGGTGCGAAGCCGCTTCCGGCGACGTGGACCGGCCACCGGGTTGAAGATCAGCAGATGGTCATCCAATGCATGCACCTTTGCGCGCCGCGCTCCAAAGGAGATCAAACAAGACAGGAAACTGTTACGCTCGTGTTGCACGAAGGTTTCAGAAAAATTACTTTAACTATTTGTAATATAACGATATTTTTCCTTGTAATGAAACGAACATCATATATGTAGGGGCGAGTTTCGTGATCGATCGAGCATGCCATGAGCGGCGAAACACTTGTCCACCGCTACCGGACGATCTGGATATCCGATATCCATCTGGGTACGCGCGGCTGCAAGGCCGAGCATCTCCTCGATTTCCTGCGGCACACGGATTCGGAACATCTCTATCTCGTCGGAGACATCGTCGACGGCTGGCGGCTGAAGAAATCCTGGTATTGCCCGCAGGCCCAAAACGACGTCGTTCAGAAACTCCTCCGCAAGGCTCGCAAGGGCACCAAGGTGGTCTTCGTGCCCGGCAACCATGACGAGGTGCTGCGCGACTATACCGGCCTCGTGTTCGGCGGCATTACATTGCAGAAAGAGGCATTCCACATCACCGCCGATGGCCGCCGCCTCTGGGTGACCCATGGCGACCAGTTCGACGCGGTTGTTCACTATGCCCGCTGGCTCGCGCTGTTGGGGGACTGGGCCTACAACACGGTGCAGGTCATCAACTACTGGATGAACCACGCGCGCCGTCTTTTGGGATTCCGCTACTGGTCCCTGTCGGCTTTTCTGAAGCACCGGGTCAAGAACGCGGTCCAGTTCATCAGCCGCTTCGAGGAAGT
Source organism: Pseudomonadota bacterium (assembly GCA_027618305.1). Taxonomy (GTDB): domain Bacteria; phylum Pseudomonadota; class Alphaproteobacteria; order UBA6615; family UBA6615; genus UBA8079. The sequence continues at coordinate 5,665 of JAQCFD010000064.1, read as the reverse complement.
GGTGGCAGAGGAGGCGCGCAAACGCGGCGCGGACGGCGTCGTATGCGGCCACATCCATCACGCGGAAATGCGGGAGATGAACGGCATACTCTATTGCAACGACGGCGACTGGGTGGAGAGTTGCACCGCGCTCGTCGAGCATCGCAATGGCCAGCTCGAGATCGTGAATTGGGCCGATATCCGTCAACTCTCGCTGGCGCTGCGCTAGACCATGCGGATCGTGCTCGCCACCGACGCCTGGCACCCGCAGGTCAATGGCGTGGTGCGGACCCTGGACACCGTCGTCGCGCATCTGCGCAAGTCCGGGCATGAAGTCCTGACCGTCACACCTGAACAGTTCCGCACCATTCCCTGCCCGACCTATCCTGAAATTCGCCTCGCGCTGCGACCCGGTCCGAAGGCGAAGCGGCTGATCACGGACTTCGCGCCCGACGCCGTGCATATCGCGACCGAAGGTCCGATCGGCCAGGCCGCCGCACGTGTTTGCCGGCGAGCTGGCTGGCCGTTCACCTCATCCTTCCACACCAAGTTTCCGGAATACATCCACGCGCGGACCCGCTTCCCGATTGCCTGGAGCTACGCCTGGCTGCGCGGATTCCACCGCCACGCCCACAAGGTGATGGTCGCCACCGCGACGATCGACCGCGAGCTGCGCGGCTGGGGGTTCACCAACACGGCACGCTGGACCCGGGGTGTCGACACCGAGCTGTTCCGCCCGCGCCCCCATGACGAGTGGCCGGCCTGTATTCGCGACCTGCCCCGGCCGCTTCAGCTCTACACGGGCCGCGTCGCGGTCGAGAAGAACATTGCGGCGTTCCTCGAACTGGCAACCGACGGCACCAAGATCGTGGTCGGCGACGGACCCCAACGCGTCGAACTTGAGGCTCGCTTCCCCGATGTCATCTTCGTCGGCGAACAACATGGCAAAGCGCTCGCGCAACACTTCGCTGCGGCCGACGTCTTTGTATTTCCCAGCCGCACCGACACATTTGGCCTTGTCCTGCTGGAAGCACTGGCGTGCGGGGTGCCCGTCGCGGCCTACCCCGTGCCCGGCCCGCTCGACGTGGTCGGCCTCAACGGCCCCGGTTGTCTTGACGAGGATCTCGCGCGCGCAGTCAAAACGGCAATGGAACGGGCGGCCCCGGAGGCCTGCCGGACGCACGCGCTCGGCTATTCATGGCAAAGCTGCGTCGACCTGTTCGTGTCGCACCTTGCCCCGATCGGGGCGGTCGGCGCACAAACCGACGCCGCGTGACTAAAGGTTCAGCGGCACCGGCTGGTCGGCCGGCGGGTCGACCTCGAACGCATTGGCCGTGCAGCAGGTCATGACGAACTGCCCGGAGGCGGCGACCAGGGCGACCAGGTCGGTCGTCCCCATCAGCGCCTCGGCGGCCGCGTAGGTGGCATCGCCGAGCCGGTTCGATTCCATGAGCTCGCGGGCCACGCCGTGGCACATCCGCTCGCGTTCGTCGGCAAGATCGGGCACCTCGTTCGCGTTGATCGCATCGACGATGTCCCGTTCGATGCCGATCTTCAGGGCGTTTCGCGACTGGGCGAACCACGGGTAACGCGCGTTCCAGTGCCGGGCGACGACCATGAACACGATCAGCCGTTCGCGCTCGGTGAGCGGCCCCGCACCGAGGGTGTCGCGCATGTCCTGCGCCGCCCGGAACAGCTCGGGGATCCGGATATAGGCGTAGAACGGCCCGCCGACGGGACCGCCATTTTCCTTGGCGACGTCATGGACCTTCGCCTGCTCGGCATTCATGTCCGCCCGGTCGATAATCTCGATACGCGTCATACCCGTTCCTCCTCGTAAGAATGCGCCGCCGGGTTAACTGCCCTTGCGCACGACCATCCACATATTGTCGCTCAGCGGGAACCGATCGAAGAACCCGAAGCCGACCGGGTTGAACCCCGCATCCGCGACCATCGCGCGCAGGCTCGCCGGCGTGAAGTGATTGACATGCCCGGGGAACCGGAAGCCGCACCAGCGCGACCCCATGACCCGGCGATTGATGCTGGAGAAGTTCGGGACCTTGATGATGGCCACGCCACCCGGCTTGAGCACACGCGCCGCATGGGACAGCAGCTCGACCGGCTTGTGTTCATGTTCGAGGAAGGAACGCATCAGAACGCCGCTTGCGGTTCCTGCTTCATAACTCGCCAGACCTTCGACGGCGGGCAGGTTGATGATGCTGCCGCCGCGCGCCGCCAGCAGGCCCTGCGCCTCTTCGGCCAACGCCTTGGAAATTTCGATCCCGCTGGTCTCGTAATGTTCGGGCAGCGACAGCAGACGGTCCGCGTTGCCGCAGCCCACATCGATCACCAGGCCCGGCGGCACCCACTTGTTGATGCGTTTGATCAGCTTGTCCGGCTTGCGGACGGCCCAGCGATAGAATTTCCGCCAAACGCGCGAAATGCCGTAGGCCAGGGGATACTCCTTGCGCATCCGAACCTTGCGGTCGCCATGGTTCTTTTCCCAGGCGAACGCCACCTTGAAATCCGCGTAATCCGGCGGATTTTCAAGATAAACGAACCCGCACGCGCCGCATTTCCGAAGCTTCCAGTCCTGCCACGAATAGTCGAGCGCTGGCCGGCTCGAATTGTCGGTTTCGCAATTCGGGCAATTCCTGTGTAGAAGTTCGCCAAGATTTTCGGCTGCGGACATGTATTCCCTCGCTGATCGCACCGTTCGCAATCAGGCTAGCTTTACCATCGCAGCAGGAATCGCAACAGGCTTGTCTGGCATGGGCCGGCGCACAGCGAATTGAGCCATGTTAGGCTTGCATCGACGACGGCGTATGTGGCCCGATTCGGCACGCGATCAACGGAGGCGGCAGTAACCGCAACATGCAGGATTCCACACAGAATCCCCGGACGGACTCCACGGGTCAACTGATCGGCCGGATGTGGCGCGACTGGATGAGCGCCTACAAGGCCCGGGTCGCCATGGCCGTGGCCCTGATGATCGTCGTGGCTGCCGCGTCCGCCGCCTACCCCAAGCTGATCGAGACCTCAGTCGATATGCTCGAGGCCCAGAACGCAAATGTCGTCTGGCTGATGCCGCTGGCAATCATCTTTGTGACCTTTATCAAGGGGCTGGCGTCATACGGCCAGAGCGTCCTGAGCCAGTCGGTTGCCCTGCGGGTCATCAACGCGATCCAGAAGGCCATGTTCTCCCATTTGATGGAAGCCGACCTACAGGCCCATCACGAGACATCAACCGGCAAGCTCATCTCGCGTTTCACCAACGATGTGAATGTGATGCGTGACGCGTTGTCGCGAACACTCACGGCCATGGCGCGCGATTTTGTCACCGCCGCGGCACTTATCGGGATGATGTTCTATCTCGACTGGCTGCTTGCGATCATCGTGATCGTGACCTTCCCGCTGGCCGGGCGGCCGATCATACGTATCGGGCGACGCCTGCGCCGTGCCTCGAGCAACGCCCAGACCGGCATGGGCGATCTGACATCCAATCTCGAGCAGGCCTTCTCGGGCATCCGCCTGATCAAGTCGTATCGGATGGAGAATTACGAGCGCGCACGCGCGAATGAACTTTTCGACCTCATTTATCACCTGGTCATGAAAACGGTGAAGGGCCGGGCGCGCACCTATCCGATCCTCGAAACGATCGGCGGATCTTCCGTCGCCGCGGTCCTGGCCTATGGCGGCTGGCGAATTTTGTCCGGCACCGGCACGCTGGGCGAGTTCGTCGGCTTCCTGGCCGCCGTGATCCTGGCCTACCAGCCGATCCGAAGTCTCGGAAACCTGAACGCCGCCCTGCAGGAAGGTTTGGCTGCAGTCCAACGCAGTTTCGACCTGCTGGACACCCCCGCCAAAATCTTCGATGCCCCCGATGCGCGCGCGTTGTCCCTCAGCGGCGGCAACGTCACCTTCGACAAGGTGGTCTTTGCCTACACCCCGGACAAACCGGCTCTCAACGAAGTGGATTTCAGCATCCCGGCGGGCCAGACCGTGGCGCTGGTGGGGCCCAGCGGCGCCGGCAAGTCCACGGTCATGAACCTGTTGCTCCGATTCCATGACGTCGACGCCGGAACCGTCGCCATTGACGGTCAGGATGTGCGCACCGTGACCATGGCCAGCCTGCGCGACGCCGTGGCACTCGTCAGCCAGGACATTACCCTGTTCAACGATACGGTTGCCGCCAATATCCGCTTCGGTCGGCCCGACGCCACAGACGAGGAGGTCATCGCCGCAGCCCGCGATGCGGCCGCCCATGAGTTCGTTTCAGCCCTGCCCGAGGGATATGACACCATGGTCGGGGATCGTGGATCATCTCTGTCCGGAGGTGAACGGCAGCGCGTCGCCATCGCGCGCGCGATGCTCAAGAACGCTCCCATCCTCCTCCTCGATGAGGCGACAAGCGCCCTGGATGCGGAATCCGAACAACAAGTGCAGATCGCGCTCGACCGGTTGACGGCCAATCGCACCACGCTGGTTATCGCTCATCGCCTCGCGACAGTCATGAATGCCGACCAAATTCTGGTGATGGATGACGGCCGGGTCGTGGAGACGGGCACACATGCGGAACTCCAGGCGCACGATGGCCTGTATGCGCGCCTGAGCCGGCTGCAGTTCCGCGAGCCCGATCCGTCCGGCAGCGCGCCGGACGTCGAACGCGCGCACGGATGACCGGGGACAACCGGCCCAGAGACAAGGGCACATCCAGTCTCGCCATCAGCTTGTATCGCGGTGTCACCACAGCGGGGCTTCCGCTGGTCGAACTACTGCTCCAGCGACGCCTGATGCGCGGCAAGGAAGAGCCATCGCGCATCGACGAACGCCGTGGCATCCCCTCCATCCAGCGCCCGACAGGGCCCGTTGTGTGGATTCATGCCGCCAGCATCGGCGAGGCCCAGTCGGTTCTGGTGCTTATCGAGCGGATCCTTCGGATCGCGCCCGAGTTGAACCTCCTCATGACCACCGGTACCGTCACCTCGGCCCGCATGATGAGCGAACGGCTTCCGCCTCGTGCGATTCATCAATACGTGCCGGTCGATCGGGCCGCGTGGGTGCGCCGGTTCCTCGAATACTGGCGACCCGCGGCCGCCTTGTGGGTCGAGTCCGAACTCTGGCCCAACCTGCTGCTCGAATCGCAACGCGCCGGCATTCCCATGGCGCTGGTCAACGCGCGCATGTCGGAACATTCACGCGCCAGCTGGGGGCGGGCACCCGGTGTCGCCCGCGAACTGCTGTCATGCTTCAGCACCATCCTGGCGCAGGATCAGGAAATCGCCGCCCGGCTCGAGGCGCTGGGCGCCCGGAATATTTCGGTGACCGGCAACCTGAAACTGGCAGCCTCACCCTTGCCAGCGACAGCTGCAGCGTTGATTGAACTACAGGATGCGATCGGCGACCGCCCAACATGGGTTGCGGCCAGCACCCATCGCGGCGAAGAGGAAATTGTCGGTGCGGTGCATCGGGGCCTCGCGGGAAAGCATCCCGACCTTCTGACATTGCTGGCCCCGCGCCATCCGCACCGCGGCGACGAGGTCGAACAGATGTTGACCAAGACCGGCCTGTCCGTTTCCCGCTGGTCACGCGGGGACGCAATCACGGCCGAAACAAACATCTATCTGGCCGACGGCACGGGCTTCCTGGGGCAGCTCTACCGTGTCTCACCCATTGCCTTCATCGG
>JAQCFD010000063.1 GCA_027618305.1 Pseudomonadota bacterium | reverse complement strand
GCACCAATGCGCCGGGCGCTGGCGCCGCCTATGTCGTTTTCGGCGCGGCCTCCGGCTTTGGGACCGAGCTTTCACTCGGCTCGCTCGACGGCACCAATGGTTTCCGTCTGAACGGTGAGGCCGCGAATGATTTCTCTGGTAACGCCGTGTCGGACGCCGGTGATGTTAACGGCGACGGATTCAACGACATTATTGTTGGCGGTTACCGGACGGAGCCGAATGGTTCGGATTCCGGTTCCGCGTATACTGTGTTCGGTTCCAACTACCAGGCCTCCGAAGACGACTCAGCCCGCCTGATCGGCAATGTGCTCGCCAATGACAGCGATCCCGACGGCGATACGCTCTCGATCTCCACCTTCGACGGCATCTCTTCGCTCGGCGCGACGATCACCGCCGGCGCGGTCGAGGGCACGTTCGTCTATGACGCGACCGGTTCGGCCACCCTTCAGGCCTTGTTCGATGGCCAGAGTGCCACCGACACGTTCACCTACACCGTCTCCGACGGCAACGGCGGGTTCGACACGGCCACCGTGAGCGTCACGGTGCAGGGCGTGACCGATCTGCCGATCGCCGTGGACGATGCCTTCATCATCGACGAGGACGAGACCATCGTCATCGATGTTTTGGCAAATGATACCGATTTCGTCGGGGCCGGCCTGTCCACCCAGTCCACGAACCCGGCGAACGGGGTGCTGGTTTTCGATGCAATCGCGAAGACCTACAGCTACACGCCGAACCAGGACTTCTACGGCACCGACAGCTTCGACTACACGGTCGAGGACGGTCAGGGCGGGATGGATACGGCCACGGTGACCTTCACCATCAACCCGATCAACGACGCGCCGGTGTTCGGCGGCGATCATCAAGTGAGCTTGATGCAGGGCGGGCTGGTGGTGTTGACCGCGCTGGATCTGACGGCGTTCGATCCTGATGATGCGGCCACGGATGTGACGTTCGTTTTGAACAACTCACCGGTGGGTGGCAACCTGACCAACGGTGGCGTGGCCCTGTCGGATGGTCAAAGCTTCACGCTGGCCGACATCGTCAACGGGGATATCGCCTACGATCACGGCGGTTCGTCGGCGGCGGACGATTCCTTCGTCGTCGAGTTGTTCGATGACGACCCGGCGAGCGGCGGCACGGCCACGATCGATATATTGGTGGCCTCGCCACCCGCACCCCCGTCGGCGGTCCCGGATCTCTATATCGTGTCGAATGGCGCCAATGTGTTCATGGATCTTACCGCCAACGACACGGATCCCAACGACGATCCCCTGTCACCGATCGCCTCGACCAATCCGGCGAATGGTTTTCTCGGTTTCAATCCGATCGACGAGACCTATTTTTACATTCCTGATGCCGGCGTGACGGGTTCGGATAGCTTCACCTACACGATCACGGACGGGAACAGCGGGTTCGATACGGGCACGGTGTTGATCTCGGTGCTCGCGGATGGTGATGCGCTGGTCGGCACGACGTCGAACGAGATCTTCCAGGGCAGCAGCCTCGACGATGATATGACCGGCGGCGGCGGCGACGACCTGTTCCAGTTCAAGGATGGCGACGGGGACGACAGCATCACAGATTTTGCGGCCGGTACGGGCAGCGACGACCGGATCGATGTTTCGGCGTTCGGTTTCAGCGACCTGGCCGATCTTCTGGCCGCGACGAATGATGCCGGGGCGGACACGGTGATCAGCCTCGATGCGGATGACAGCGTCACCCTGATCGGCGTCCAGAAGGCCGACCTGCACGAGGACGACTTCCTCTTCTAGGCCGGCATTACCCGTCCAGTTCGGGATAGTGGCGGAAGATGCCGTGTTCGTTGAAGGGGATGCGGCGGCCTGACGCGGCATAGGCCTTGATGTTGGGTCGGGCGGCGATTTCGCCATGGAGAGTGATCAGGCCCGGATAGTCCGGCTCCAGTCGGGCCGACGCTTTCGGGAAGGCGTAGCGCATGCCCTCGATGATCTGGAACAGGGAGATATCTGCGTGGGAGAGGCCGCCCGTCACCAGATACCCGCCATTCGCGGCGATCGTCCGCTCCAGATAGCCGTAGAATTTCGGGATACGGGTGTCGCGGAAGCTGGGCGCGCGGCGCAGGGCCTCGTCGCGCTGGTCCTCGTAGTAGAACTCCTTGGCCAGCGGGTGATGGACGTCATGGGCCTCGACCAGGAAGTCGGCCAGCAGCATGGACAGCCGCAGCGCCTCGCGCCGCCCGGCTTCGTCAGTGGGCGCCAGTCCGTGCTTCGCGCCGAGATAGTCCATGATCAGCGGGGTCTGGGAGACGATGGTCTCGCCGTCCTTCAGGATCGGCGGGGCGAAATGCCCGGTCTCCGCGAGCAGCGCGAGCAGCGCATTGCGCCCGCCGCCCTCGGTATCCGGTTTGCGGATGACGTCGACATAGTCCGCGCCGACGTCTTCGAGCAGCAGGCGGACGAATTCGCCGCGGCCCTGGATCGTCGGCCAGTAATAGAGTTCGTACATGTTGGTTTCCTCGGTCTGGCTCATGCTTCGACAGGCTCAGCATGAGGACGCATCCTCATCTTGAGCCTGTCGAAAGATGAAGTCGTTGCGCGCTTGTCCGGCATACCCGCCTGCGCCATTCTACGCGCGGGGAGGGCCTGTTTTCCATGAATCTGAATCAGTTGCTGGTGCGCGCGGCGCGCTCATTTCCCGACCGGGTGGCGATATCCCACGGCTCGGCGGATTACTGCGATTACGGCACGCTCGCGCGGCGGGCTGCGGGACTGGCTGGCGCCATGCGCGGAGACCTCGGCCTCAAGGCCGACGACCGGGTCGGCCTGTTCATGACCAACACGCCGGAATATCTCGAGGCGTTCCACGGCGCGCTCCATGCCGGGCTTACGGCGCTGCCGATAAACAACAAGCTGCATGAGAAGGAACTCGCCTACATCCTTGACGATGCCGGCGCGGGAATCGTGTTCGCGACCCCCGATCTGGCAGAGAAGGCCTCAAAGGGCCTGGAGATCGCCGGCAGCAAGGCCCGGGTCGTGGTCGTCGGCGACGAGGAATATGCGGGTTTTCTTGCGGGCGATCCCATGGAGATGGTCGATCGCGGCGACGACGATCTGGCCTGGCTGTTCTACACCTCGGGCACGACCGGCAATCCCAAGGGCGCGATGCTGTCCCACCGGAACCTGTGGGAGATGCTGCTGACCTATTTTGTGGATGTGGATCGGGTGCCGACCAACGGCGCGGCACTGCATCCGGCCCCCATGTCCCATGGCTCGGGTTTCTACGGTATCCCCCATCTGGCGGTCGGCGCGCGCCAGGTGGTACCCGAGTCCGGCGGCTTCGAGCCTGACGAGATTTTCGAGTTATTTCAAAAGCATGACGAGGTTTCCTTGTTCGCCGCGCCGACCATGGTCAAGCGCCTGGTGGGTCATTCCGGTGGTGAGGTTGGCAACCTGCGCACGGTCACCTACGGCGGCGGGCCGATGTATGTGGCCGACCTGAAACAGGCGCTTGAGCGGTTTGGGCCCAAATTCGTGCAGATCTACGGCCAGGGCGAGAGCCCCATGTGCATCACCGTGCTGCCGCGCGAGGATCATGTGGACACGGAGCACCCGCGCCATGAGGAACGGCTGGCCTCGGTCGGCTACGCCCAGTCGGTCGTCGATGTGAAGGTCGCGGACGGGGACGACAACGCCGTGCCCACGGGCGAAGTGGGCGAGATTCTGGTGCGCGGCGCCGTGGTCATGCGCGGCTACTGGAACCGGCCGGACGCCAGCGCGGAGTCCCTGCGCGGCGGCTGGCTGCACACGGGCGACATGGGCGCGTTCGACGGCGACGGGTATCTGACCCTGAAGGACCGCTCCAAGGACATGATCATCTCCGGCGGCTCCAACATCTATCCCCGCGAGATCGAGGAGGTGCTGCTGCGCCACCCGGACGTGCTGGAATGCGCGGTGGTCGGGCGGCCCCACGCGGAATGGGGCGAGGAAGTCATCGCCTTCATCGCCCCCCGCGAGGGGGCGGAGGTCGACACCGCGGCACTCGACCAGCTCTGTCTCGACAACATCGCCCGGTTCAAGCGGCCCAAGGGCTACCGGGTTGCCGTCGCGCTGCCGAAGAACAATTACGGCAAGATCGTCAAACGCGAACTGCGCAACATCCTGGATGCCGAGGGCGGCAAGGAGAACAAGGATGGCTGATCGGCTGAAGGGCAAAGTCGCGATCGTCACCGGGGCTGGGTCGATTGGCGAGGGTTGGGGCAACGGCAAGGCCACGGCGGTGTTGTATGCGCGCGAGGGTGCGAAGGTGCTGTGCGCGGACATCAACCCGGACGCCGCGCGGGAAACCGCCGATATCATCGCGGGCGAGGACGGTGCGGCGGTGGTGTTCGCCGTCGACGTGACCAACAGCGCCCAGGTCGAGGCCATGGTGGCCGCGGCGTGCGACGAATTCGGCCAGCTCGATATCCTGCACAACAATGTGGGCATCGCAGAGGTCGGCGGGCCCGTTGAAACCAGCGAGGAAAGCTGGGACCGGGTGCATAACGTCAACCTGAAGAGCGCCTTCCTGACGAGCAAGTTTGCGATCCCGCGCATGCAGGAACGCGGCGAGGGCGCCATCGTCAATGTGTCCTCGATTGCGGGCGAGCGCTGGCTGAATGTGCCGTACATTTCCTACGCGACGACCAAGGCGGCGATGACCCACATGACCCGGGTCATTGCGCGGCAATATGCGCCGGAGAACATCCGGTGTAACGCGATCCTGCCGGGCCTGATGCAGACGCCGATGGTGTCCCATTCTCTGCAGGGCGCCTATGGCGACGAGGACGTGGACGAGCTCTGGAAAAAGCGCGAGGAAGCCGTTCCTCTCAACCGGGTCGGCGATGCCTGGGATGTCGCCTACGCCGCCGTGTACCTCGCCTCTGACGAGGCCCGCTACGTGACCGGATCGACCCTGGTGGTCGATGGCGGGATCACGCTTGGGATTGGATAGGGGAAGCAACATGCCGTCACCGGTAGACCAGGGCCTGCAGGCCGTTTTCGACGAGCTGAAGGCGGCCGGCGCAAACCTGCCCGACCCGGCGGTGGTCGGTGTTGAGGAAGGCCGTGCGGCGCGCGCGCGTTACTACGCCTATCTGAACCAGCCCGACGGGGAGCTGCCCGTCGATGCGGTCCGGGACGTGACGATCGAAGGGCCCCATGGCCCGTTCCGCCTGCGGCTGTATTTCCCGACCTCCGAACGCCCGGCACCGGTGACGGTGTTCATCCATGGCGGCGGCTGGTGGACGGGTGATGTACCCGCCTATGACCAGATTTGTCGACGCCTGGCGGTCGAGAGCGGCTGTGCCGTGGCCAGCGTCGAATACAGGCTCTGGCCGGAACATAGATTCCCGGTGCCCGTCGACGAGACCATGGCCGTTGCCGAATGGGTGTTGAACCAGGGTGTGGAACACGGGCTAGATCCGTCGCGGATCGGGTTTTGCGGGGATTCTGCGGGTGCCACCCTGGCGCTCCACGCCGGGGTACAGCTGAAACACACAGGTGCGGTCCGCGCGCTGGCCTTGGTCTACGGCGTCTACCTGATGGATGTGGATACGCCGTCCTGGCGAGAAATCGGCGACGGGACCTACGGGCTGACGGTGGCGCAGATGCAGTGGATTTGGGACGGCTATCTACACGGCCAGGACGCCGACCCGACCGACCCGCGCATCGCGCCCGCTCACGCCGACCTGACCGGGCTTTCCTACACCTGGGTAATGGTCGGAGACCTCGACCCGCTGATCGACGACAGCCGGGCGCTGGCGGCCAACCTGGCCGCCGCCGGGGTGCCCCACCATCTCAAGGTGGAGGAGGGGATGACTCACTTCATCTGGATGTGGCAGCGTCTGTATCAGCGCTCCCGCGCCTCGATTGCCGAGGCCGGCGCGGTTCTCAAACGAGAGCTGCGCCGGGACTAGACCCGCTGCGGGGAGCTAGTCCTCCTTGGCCATCACCGCCGTCAGATTGGACAGCGCGTCCTCATAGGGTTTTGGGTTGCGCATCTCGTGGATCTGCGGCCACAGCGCGGCGATCTTGTCGGGTGTCATTTCGGCGCGCGGATCAACCCGGACCCCCTCGCTTTCCATGATCTGGATACGTGAGTAGTAGCCGGCGGTCGCGGCGATGATGTTCCCGGAATCGGTGCAATCCTCGCTCACCAGATAAGTGACCATCGCCGCCACGGCGTCGGTCGTGACCAGTTCCGGGTCATAGGTGTTGAAGATGCCCGATGGCTCGGCGATCCGTGTCGCCGCCAGAGGGGCCAGGGCATTGATCACGATATTGTTGCGTGCGCCCTCGAGTTTCAGGGTGTTCATGAAGCCGACGACCGCCAATTTTGCGGCCGAGTAGTTGGTCTGGCCGAAATTGCCGTAAATGCCCGAGTTGGATGAAACCATGAGGATGCGGCCGTAATTGGCCTCGCGCATGTGGGGGTAGGCGGCGTGGGTAACATAGACGGAACCCAGATAATGCACCCGCGCGACGAACTCGTAATCCTCGAGGCTCATCTTGTGGAAGGTCTTGTCGCGGACGATGCCTGCGTTGTTGATGACGATGTCCACCTGTCCGAAATTGTCGATCGCCGTCTGCACGATATTGGCCGCGCTTTCCGGTTCCGCGACACTGTCATAGTTGGCGACGGCCTCGCCGCCGGCGGCGCGAATCTCCTCGACCACGGCATCGGCCGGCGTGCCGGACTGGCCGCTGCCGTCGATGGCGCCGCCGATATCATTGACCACGACCCCCGCGCCGCGTGCGGCCAAAGCCATTGCATAGCTCTTCCCGAGCCCGTTTCCCGCGCCTGTCACGATGGCGACACGGCCGTTAAATTCGATTGTCATGAGTTTCCCCCTGGATTCGCCGGGCAGTGCCGCACGTTCTTTATTGGTTCAACAAGTCTATACAGATTGGTTTCGATTCAGGCTTTCCAGTCAAGCCCATCGCGCAACTCCCGGGGGTTGCAATCACCCAATTGCGCGTGGATTTTCGTAAGCGCGCGCGTTAGCTTGCGCCGCCCTAAGTGGGGGTGCTCACAAGTATTTCCCAACAAGGGATTGCCCAATGGAATTTCTCGCGGATCTCGACTGGACCCGATACTGGTTCATGTTCCCCATATCGATGGCGGTCGCGACGACGGCCATGCTCAGCGGCATTGGCGGTGCGGCGCTGTTCGCACCGATCTTCCTGATCATCTTCCCGCTCCTCGGGCCGGAATATGTGCTGGCGGGCACCGCGGCGGCGATCGGTACGGCTCTGATGACCGAAGTGTTCGGGTTTTCCTCGGGTTTCGTGGGCTATTACCGCAAGAAACTGATCCATTTTCGCAGCGCGTTTCCATTCCTCATGGTGGCTGTGCCGGTGTCGATCATTGGTGCGCTGATGCTGGCTTTTCTTGGGGACCAGGAAGGGCTGCTGAAGGCCGCCTATGCGTTGCTGATGCTCGTGCTGGTGCCGATTATCTTTCGCCACCATCCGCCCCAGGAAATGGTCACGGAGGACGACGATACATTTGAGGGATCCGGCCGTGAGCCTGTCAGCGTGACCGCCGCCGACGGGCAGGTCTACAACTTCAAAAAGCCGAAACAGGGCGTCGATGGCGCCGCGACGACGGGTGTCGGCGCGTTCCTGACCGGGTTGCTCGGGGTGGGGATCGGCGAAGTCATCATGCCGCAACTTGTGAAGCGCAATCATGTGCCGGTACCGGTTGCGGCGGCAACGTCGGTATTCACGGTGATTGTGGTGATTGCGGCGGCTTCCTTCACGCAGGTATCCGCGCTGATCGCGGCGGGCGGCGCGAATGCCATTCCCTGGAACCTCGTGGCCTATACGATTCCGGGTGTGATCATCGGGGGGCAGATCGGGCCGCGTCTGCAGGGCAAAATCGCTCAGCGCACGATGGAAAAGACCATTGCCACCCTGTTCGCCATCATCGGCCTGGCGATGGGTTACATTGCGCTACGTGAACTCGGCCTGTTCGGCGCCTAATCGAAAGATAACCAGAAATGTCGCTTGGCCTGTCAGATAACCGGAATCGCCTTCGCCGGCGGCGGCAGGTATTTGGATTCGTTGCTCGATGGGGCCTGGTGCTGGCCGTCGGGCTGGGGGTGGGCCTGTGGGCAAGGAATATCGGCACCGAAGTCGCAAATCAGGAAGTCAGGGTTCTGGAAAGCCGACTGTTCGACATCACGACGGAGAGTGCCACGCTGCGCTCGGAAATCGCGGGTCTCACGGCCGCGCTGCACGCGGAGCGCGACCGCGTCGACGAACGGCGTGCGCGCTATGAGGCCGATGTTCCCAATCCGCAGGAGATGGAGATATTGGCGGCGGCGCGGCAGCGCATTGCCAGCGGAATCAGCAACACGCGGCTGAACGCTGTTATCAGCCTGGCCCGCGATGATGTCGCCTGCGAGTCACTGGGCAACACAAAGCGGTTCATCGTGAACAATGAAATCCAGAGCGGCGCGAATGGCTCCGTATCCTTCGCCAACGGTGCGATCACAATTACGGCCAGCGGCGAAGCCGCCCGTAACGCGGACGGACAACCGGTCGGCTGGTTCGATCCGGCCAAGCCGATCGTTGCCACCTTCAGCCATTTGGGCGGCGAAACATTTCAGGCGGAAGGCTTGTTGCCGCTCCATCACGCTGTCGCGGTGGGAAATAGGGAATACCGGTTCAGCCTGGTTGCCGGCGCGCGGGCCTTCGTTCAGGTCACCGGCGAAGTGTGTCCGTTCCCCTAGCGCAAAACGTTTAATATCATCTGTTTGCAGCGGTATTTTGCGTTCAATTCGCGTATGGTCCGCCGGCTTGTGCGCGACACGCGCGTAACGGCCCGATTCCGTGGCGACAAGACAGTTGGTTTCCCGCTTGAAGCGGGCGGACCAATTGCCTAAATCGGTCGGCGATCGGCCCGCAGGGACCCTCGAACGTCTCTGCACATAACAAGAATGCCGGACATGGAACGGCAACGGCGAGTCCATCGGCCTTAAGGCCCAAAATTCCCGCCGTCGCCAACTTGTCGTTCCGGATGTCTGAAGACGGTCATTTGGCTGTCTGCTGTGGAGGGAAGAAACGACGTGACGACATTGCTCGATATTCGGGGACTGACCAAGAAGTACGGTCCCATCACTGCGGTCGACAACGTTTCGTTCGCGGTCGACCAGGGCGAAGTGCTCGGATTTATCGGCCCGAACGGCTCGGGGAAATCCACCACGATGAAGATCGTGACCGGCTTTCTCGCGCCGACCTCCGGCGTCGTGGAAGTCGGGGGCCTGGACGTGACGCGCTATCCGCTGGAGATAAAGCGCCGCATCGGCTACCTGCCCGAGGGGGCACCGCTTTACGGCGATATGACGCCGATCTCGCTTTTGAATTTCGTTTGCAAGGTGCGCCGGCTTTCGAAGGAAGAGACCAGGCGGGGCATCGATTATGCCGTGGAGAAACTTCATATCGCGAACGTGCTCTACCAGCCGATCGAGACCCTCTCCAAGGGTTACAAGCGCCGTGTTGGCCTCGCGCAGGCGATCGTGCATGAGCCTGACCTGCTGATCCTCGACGAGCCGACCGACGGGCTCGACCCCAACCAGAAGCATGAGGTGCGTGAGCTGCTCAAGGAGATGTCAGGCAAGAAGGCCGTGATTATCTCCACCCACATCCTCGAAGAGGTGGAAGCCGTCTGCTCGCGGGCCATTGTGATCGCCAAGGGCAGAATGGTTGCCGATTCAGACCCGCTCTCGCTGCAGTCGCGCTCGCGTCTGCACAATGCAGTCGGCATACGGCTCCCCGTGGGGCAGGCGCAGGCCTGTATTCAGATGCTCAACGGTCTGGGCGGCGTGCATCAGGTGCGCACCATGGTTGAGACCGCGTCGATGGTCGAATTGCTGGCGCTCTCGACGGACAGTTCGGAGATCCTCGGAGCGGTGCACACCGCGATTGATGAGAAGGGTATTCAAGTGGACGAAATCTATGTCGAACGCGGCCGTCTCGAGGACGTGTTCCGCGACTTGACCTACGCCGCCGAGGGTCTGCGGCAAGACCCGGATGCGCACCCGGAGGCGTCCAATGCTTAATATATGGATTGTCGCACGCCGCGAATTGTCGGCCTATTTCACATCGCCGCTGGCCTATGTGTTCATCGTGATTTTCCTTGCGCTCGCCGGCGGCCTCACATTCTTCTTCGGGCAGTGGTTGGAGCGCGGGCAGGCGGACCTGCAGGTCTTCTTCGTCTATCACCCGTATCTGTACCTCTTCCTGATCCCGGCGGTCGGCATGCGCTTGTGGGCCGAGGAGCGGAAATCCGGCACAATTGAATTCCTGCTGACGCTGCCCGTCACCACGGGACAGATCGTCATCGGGAAATTCCTCGCGGCCTGGGTTTTCGCCGGCATCGCGCTGGCGCTGACGTTCCCGATGTGGATCACGGTGAACATGCTCGGCCAGCCGGACAATGGCGTTATTCTGGCGGCCTATATCGGCAGTTGGCTGATGGCTGGCGGGTTCCTGGCCCTGAGTGCCTGTGTTTCCGCGATGACGAAGAACCAGGTCATCGCCTTCGTGCTCGCGTCCGCCCTCTGCTTTGTCTTCATGATGAGCGGGGTCGAGATCATCCAGTCCTTCTTCCGGGCCTGGACGCCGCAAACCTTTGTTGATTCGATTTCGGAGCTCAGCTTCCTGACCAATTTCGGTGAAGTGTCGCAGGGCGTCATCGATATTCGCGATCTTGTCTTCTTCTTCTCCGTTATCGGCATAGCCCTGTTTGTTAATACGGCGATTGTCGAAGCCAAGAAGGGAGTCTGAGTTATGTTGGATCGCATTCGTAACGCAGACCGACAGGTTCTGGCCTGGGCCACGATCGGCCTTGCCATCATCTTCTTCCTGGCCTTCAACGCCTTGTCCAACACGGTCCTGACAAGTACCCGTCTGGACCTGACCGAGGATCGCCTGTTCACGCTGTCTGATGGGACGCGAGAGATTCTCGAGACCCTGGAAGAGCCGATCGACCTGCGCTTTTATTATTCCCAGCGTTTCGACGAGATTGGCCCGAACATCGCGCGCCATGCGGATCGTGTTCGCGAGCTGCTCGACGAATATGAGCGGTTGTCGAACGGCATGGTTCGCATCGAGGAATTCGACCCGCAGCCATTCTCGACGGAAGAGGATCTGGCGGTCAGCGACGGCCTGCAGGGCTTGCCATTCGATCAGACCGGCGCGCGCGCATATTTCGGCGTTTCGGGTACGAACTCAACGGATGATTCGGATGCCGTCGGCTATCTGGCGCCCGAGCGTAGTCCGTTCCTCGAATACGACCTGACACGTCTGATCGCCAACCTGGCCGAACCCGAAAAGCCGGTGGTCGCGCTGATGTCGGATCTGCCGCTTCAGGGCACCCAGTTCGACAATTTCACGCCATGGCTCATCGTAGACGGCCTGCGTCAGTTCTTCGATGTGAAGTTTCTCGACAAGGATGCGACCGCATTGCCGGACGATACCGAAGTTCTGGTCATCGCGGGTGCGCACACAATCAAGGACGAGATGCTCTACGCCATGGACCAGTTCGTCGTGAATGGCGGCCAGGTGCTGGCATTTGCGGATCCGTTTGCGGAAACCATGGCGCTTCTGGGGCCGACGGCCGGGCAATTGCCGCCGCCGGGTGTGGGACAGGCGGCGATCGAGCCGCTGCTCAATGCGTGGGGTGTGACCGTCGCGCGTGGTGAATTCGTGGCCAATCTTGACGATGCGGTTCGGGTCGGTTTTCCGAACCCCGAAACCGGACAACAGGTGGCTGTTCATTCCGTGGCCTGGCTGTCCCTGCAGGGCGACCGTTTTGCCAAGAACGATGCGGTCACGGCGCAGCTACAGCGTATTGTGGTGAGCACTGCCGGTGCGTTCATGTCTGCCGAGGGGGCGACGACGACGCTGGAGCCACTCATCTTCACCACGGCGATATCGGATTTGATGAGCGCGTTTGAGGTCTCCCAGCAGCCCAATCCGATTGCTCTGCTGGATCGCTTCGAGCCGCAGGACACGGTCTACAATCTCGCGGCGCGAGTCATCGGCAAGGTCAAATCGGCCTTTCCCGATGGGCCGCCCGAGAAGATCCTTGAGGCGATGGAAGATCCCACGGCGGCCGACGCCTTGCGCGCGGCCCACAAGAATGTCGCCGAGACCGACGCCAGCATCATCCTGGTCGGTGACGTGGATATGCTCTCGAATCAGAACTGGGCACAGGTTCAGGACGTGGCGGGCGAACAGGTCGCGATTCCGACGGCCAACAACGCTGATTTCTTCATCAATGCCATCGACAATTTGCGTGGCAGCCAGGGGCTGGTCGGCCTGCGCGGCCGAGGTTTCTCGATCCGCCCGTTCGAGGTCATCGAGGAGATGCGCAGCGAGGCCGACAACAAATTCCGCGCCAAGGAGCAGGAATTGCTGGCAAGTATTGCGAAGATGGGCGAGACCATCGAGAACCTGCAGCGCGAGGAACAGACCACCGGGGCTATCCTCACGTCGCAGCAGCAGACGGAAATCGACAATTTCCGTCAGGAAATGCTCGATTCTCGCAAGGAATTGCGCGACGTGCAGCGGTCCCTGCGCGAGGACGTCGAATCTCTCGAGCGTCGCGTTCGCGTGTTCAATATCTGGGCGGTACCGCTGCTGATTGCCGTGCTGGCAATTCTCCTCGCGATTGTCCGCAGAATTCGCCGGTCGCGGTATCACCGCACCGTGCTGCACTAGGGGGCGAGATATGAGTCCGCGCGTATTTTTGGGCTGGCTGGTACTCACGGCCGTCACTGTGGTTTTGATGATCGTCGTCGGACTGGGCCGGGAGACGGCGTCGTTCGATGTGAACGAACGCGAACCTGTCTTCGCCGAGCTTCGAGAGGCGCCTGGATCGGCAACAAGGATCGACATCGAGAGCCGCTTCGGTGCGTTCACAATGAATCAGAGCGGGGATGGCTGGGTCACCCCCGATCGTGATGATTATCCAATCGATGAAGCGGATGTTCGTCGCCTGATCGTCGGGCTGTCCGATATGCGTTATGTCGAGCGCAAGACTTCGAACCCCGAGCGGTTTTATCGGCTTGAGGTCCAGGATATCGAGACCGAGCTGTCGGATTCTGTCTATGTGAAGGTACAGAACGCGCAGGGCGAAGTGCTGGCAGAGACGATTGTCGGCCGTCCGAGCGCTCGCTTCTTTGAGGGCCGTGCATCCGGCACGTATATTCGCGAACCCGCCACCAACAATGTCTGGCTGGTCAGCGGCGTTACCAATGTTCAAACGCGCCTGATCCCCTGGCTCAAGCGCAATATCGTAGGAATTCCCGCCAATCTGGTCGCAAGCGTGTCGATCGGTACGGGC